>DATMVI010000662.1:0-2351 GCA_035563275.1 Pyrinomonadaceae bacterium | reverse complement strand
GAGGTCGTGAACGGTTTCGAGCGCGGCGAAGAGTTCGGCGCGCTCCTTGTCGTGGGCGGCGAGCCACGCGACGTGCTCCTGACGGCGCGCGATCTCGGCGGCGTCGAGCAGGGGCTGGCGCAGCCAGCGGCGCAGGAGGCGGCCGCCCATCGCGGTGCGCGTCTCGTCGAGCGTGGCGAGGAGCGACGGCGCGCCGCCCGCGCTCTCGAAGATTTCGAGGCTCCGCACCGTCTGCTCGTCCAGCACCATGAAGGCGTCGGAGCGGTAGCTGGAGAGGCGCGTGAGCTGGCCGGCGACCCCCGACTGCGTCTCTTCGAGGTAGCCGATGATGGCGGCGGCGGCCGCGGCGGCCAGCGGCCAGCGCGCGAGGCCGAAGGGCGCGAGCGTGCGCGCGCCGAAATGTTTTTGCAGGACGCGGCGGGCGCGCTGCGGCTCGAAGTCCGCGTCGGGCCGCCGCGTGACGAAGCCGGGCAGGTGGCCTTCGGGGTCGGCGAGAGTCACGGGCACGAGCAGCTCCGAGGGGCTGATGCGCTGAAGCTCCGCGGCGGCCGCGCCGGCCTGTAGCTCGGTGGCGGCGAAGTCGCCGGTCGTCACGTCGGCGAAGGCGACGCCGGCGCGGCGCCCGTCGCTGACGTAGGCGGCGAGGTAGTTGTTGACCTTGCTTTGCAGCAGGCCCGGTTCGAGGACGGTGCCGGGCGTGACGACGCGCACCACCTCGCGCTCGATGAGGCCGCGCCCCGCAGACTCGCCTTTGACGGGCGAGGCCGAAATCTGCTCGCAGATGGCGACGCGGTGGCCGCGCGCGATGAGCGTGGCGAGGTGGCGTTCGAGGCTGTGGTGCGGGACGCCGGCGAGGGGCACGCGGACGTTGCGCCCCATCGGCTTCGAGGTCAGGACGATGTCCAGCTCGCGGGCGAGGAGGCGGGCGTCGTCGTCGAAGGCTTCGTAGAAGTCGCCGATGCGGAAGAGGAGGATGGCGTCGCGGTGCCGGCGCTTGATGTCGAGGTACTGCCTGCGGAGCGGCGGCGCGGGGGTCATCGGTCGAAGAGTTGGGCGAGCGTGTCTTCGACCGACGTGAGGGCGCGGTGGAGACGGCGCAACTGCTCGAAGCTGAGGATGGTGGTGACGCGGCCGATCTCGTGGAACGGGCCCGTGCGCGCGAGGCTCAACTGGCGCTCGGCGCGGTTCGTGTCGCGCTCCGAGGCGACGACGAGGAAGGGCTTCGAGCGCTGCGCGTCGTAGGCGCGCTTGAGCTTGGCGAGGGCCGCGTCCACGTTCCCCTTGTGCTGCACCTCGAAGACGTGGCTGAGGCGCGGGCTGGCGTCGCCCTCGCGCCAGACCACGTCGTAGAAGTCGAACTCGGTCTCGGCGTGGAGGCCGAGGACGCGGCCGATCTCGACGAGCATCTGCTGCACGTCGAGGTGCGTGAGCGCGTCGCGCGCGGCGGCCGCGCCCGGCTCGGGCGGCTCGAAGTGCAGGGCCTCCTCGGCGACCCTGCGCCTTCCCTTCTCCGTGAGCGTCCAGAGGCCGCGCGCGCGGCCGATCTCGCGCCGCTCGTCCAGCTCGCGCCCCGCCCGCTGCACGAGCCTGCGCCAAGCCTTGCGGTGGCCGTTCGAGAGCGCGCGCACGTCGCCTTCGGAGAGCTGCGGGAAGTAGGCCACGAGCCGGTCGTAGAGGAAGCGCACGTCTTCGACGCCGCCCGTGGCGGCCAGTTCCTGAAGCACGGGCAGCTCGATGCGCTCGACGCTCGGGTAGGCCATGACGCTTAAATTCGGGAGCGGACGGCAGAACGCGGGGAGGTGGGTGGCCTCTCCGTCGCAAGGTTAAGAATACGTGAGAAAGTTACAGGAGAAGCGGGCCGGCAAGCAAGTGCGGACAAAAAGTTTCGGGCGGCGGGCGCCCGGTTCCGGGTTAAAAGAGCCTGTCTTTAACCCGGAACCGGGCGCCCGCCGCCCGAAAACTTTTTGCCCCCGTCAGGCCGCGGCCTGCCCGGCTTTCAGGCCGAACGCCTCGCGGATTTCGTCGGCGTCGAGGGTGTCGCGTTCCATGAGGCCGGCGACGAGGTCGGCGATCTCGGCGCGGCGGGCGTCCACCATCTCGCAGGCGCGCGAGAGCTGGCCGTTGACGATGTCGTTCGTCGCGTGCTCGATGCGGTCGAGCAGGGCTTGGCTGTGCGGGTCTTCGGGCTTGCCGAGGTGGATCGGCCCGAGCGGGCTCATGCCGAACTCGGCCACCATCCGGCGCGCGATCTCGACGGCGCGCTCGATGTCGTTCGACGCGCCGGCCGTCATCGTGTCGAGCAGGAGCATCTCGGCCGCGCGCCCGCCGAGGAGCATCGCGATCTGGTCTTC
>DATMVI010000661.1:0-16822 GCA_035563275.1 Pyrinomonadaceae bacterium | reverse complement strand
CGGCGCGATGTCGAGCGGCGGCACAGGCCCTTCGCCGTCGGGCAGCGGGCCTCAAACCGCCGCGGCCACGACGGCCGCGCTCGGCGACACCGAAGCCTCGACGAGCGGCGAGGGCGCGGGCCTCGGCGGCCGCACCGACGACGACGCGACGCGCTGAAGAGACGGCCGCGCCCGTTAAGGGCAAAGGGGAACTCAAGTGTCCAGCGCGTCCAGCTAAACATAAAGAACACGGGGCAGGCGCGGGGGCGCCGAGAAGAAGTTGATCTTCTCCGCGCCCCCGCGCCTGCCCCGTCAACTCTGTGTGAGGCGGCGATACGCTACGCCCGACGGCTCTTCACCCCGACGCCGTTCGACCACCCGCCTCTGCCGGATTCAAACGAAACGTTGCTTCAACTCCGGCCGTCAGCCACCGGCCCGAGCGTCTCCCTGATGTGCATGAGCACGGACTCGTGATCCTGCTGCGCGGCGCGGCTGTGGAGCCGCGCGAGCAGGACGCGGAACTCGGCCGCGCTCCCGTCGCGCGCGAAGCTCAGGAGGTGGCTCTGCGCGGGGGCGTGACTGTCGAGGAACTGGCGCACGAGGAGCCGCAGTTGCTCGCCCGGCACGGCCGGCATCAGCTCGGCGAAGAGGTTGCGCCCGACCATCTCGGGCGCGACCCCTTTCGAGTCGTCACGGCTGTCGCGGTTGTAGTAGAGCACCGTGCCGTCGGCCTCAAACTCCACCAGACCGAGCGGCATTTCTTCGGAGCGCATCACGCTATCTATAACGAAGGGTCGCGCGCCTTTCAGTCCCGAAACGCACATAGACGCGATTTAATCGGCCGCCGTCCACCTAAAAATCACAGGCGCGTCATCGAACGGCAACACGGCGGCGGGTAAAATCAGGAATACTGAAAGGCGCGCCCGTGCGTCTGCGAAGCGGGTTTGGCAAGGGGGTGATGAAAGGGTGACGCAAAGAGTTGTCGGGTACGCCTGCGCGGGGATGGCCGTCGCGCTGGTGGTCTTCTCCATCTGGTTCTCGAACGCCGGGCAGTCGGAGGCCGGGCTGGTGTCGGTCGGCCTCGGGCTGGCCCTCCTGCTCGTCGCGGCCCTGACGCTGCGCGCGAGCGGCAACCGAATCTGAGCGGGAAGTTTCGAGGGCGGCGGGTGAAGAAATCGGGGCGGAGGGATTCGAACCCCCGGCCTCTCGGTCCCAAACCGAGCGCACTACCAGACTGTGCTACGCCCCGCGAACGAAAACTTTCGGACGCGGGCGATTCTATCGGCGGCCGCACGGCGGGTCAAGCCGGTCTACAGAAACGCTCACGCAGAAACTCGCCCGCCTTCCTCAGGGCGCGGGCGCGGTGGCTGATCTCCTGTTTAATCTCGTCGGACAACTCGCCGAAGGTTCGGTCGTGGCCGGCCGGCACGAAGACGGGGTCGTAGCCGAAGCCGTTCGCCCCGCGCGGCGCGCGCGCGAGGCGGCCCTCGCAGGTTCCCTCGAAGGTCTCGACGCGCCCGGTCGAAGGGTCTGCGAGCGCGACGACGCAGACGAAGCGCGCGCCGCGCTCGCGCCCGCCCGTCGCTTCGAGTTCGGCGAGGAGCCGGGCCATGCGCTCGCCGTAGGTCGCCGCGGGGCCGCAGTAGCGCGCCGAGCGGACGCCGGGCGCGCCGCCGAGCGCGAAGACTTCGAGGCCGGAGTCGTCCGAGAGCGTCAGCCGCCCGGCGCGCGCCGAGTAGTGGAGGGCTTTGAGGACGGCGTTCTCCGCGAAGGTCGAGCCGGTCTCCTCGGCCTCGGGGATGTCAGGCCACTCGGAGAGTCGGCGCAAGCGCACGGGCAGCCCCGCGAGCAGGCGCGAAAGCTCCCTGACCTTACCCGCGTTGTGCGTCGCCACCAGCAGCTCAGGAGTTTCCGGCATGAGCGTCTTCTAGCAGACGAGCGCGGCCGCAGGCAACCCGCCGCGCCTCAGCCTCTCCACCCATCATCCTTGGGCGACGCGCGGCCGTGGGGCGAGTTCTTTGCCTCCGCGCCCTTTCACGTTTAGAATCGCCGCAGCGACCGCGACGCGGCGCGACCGAAGCCCCCGACAACTTTCTCCGGCAGACGCCCGAACGCGAGATTCGCGCCGACGGCCGGCTCGCGCGTCTCGACGCGGGAAGGCACGTACGCCTTTGAACGATCAAGCGCACAAACCTGCCCGCGGCGAGGGCGTCAGCGCGGCCCGCGAGCTGGGGACGTGGCTGCGGGCCCTGCTCAGCTTCTTCGAGCCGACGCGACTCACGCCCGGCGAGCCGGCCGCCGCCGCGGGCGACTTCACCACCGAGACGCGCGTCGTCCGCGACGTGCTCATCCGCTGCCTACAGTTGATCGCCAGCCCGGAGGCCGGCGAGTCCTACGCGCCCTTCGTCCTCGAAGAGGAGCCGGCGGACGCGGGCGCGGCCGCGCGCGCCGACGTGCGCGGGACGCGTCCGCCCGGCGGCGAGGGCAGGCTGTCGCCGCTCGAAGAAGCGCTGCGGGACGCGTGCGAGTTGTGCGACGGACTGCTCGGGGCGCCGGCCGTCAGGTTCGGCGCGTGGGCCGCGCTCGGGGGGATGCTCTCGCGCGCGCTGTCAGAGTCGGCGGCCGCCGCCGAGTTGATGGCCGAAGCCGCGGAGCCGCCCGGCGGCGTGCTGCGCGAAAGGCTCTCGGCCGTCGCCGACCGCGTCGCGCCCGACGAGCTGGGTGAGGACACGGCCGCCATCTTCGCGTCGCTCGCGCTCGCGCTCGACCTGCTCCGCTTCGTCGAAGACTCGCTCCGCAACGACGCGCAGCTCAAGCGCCTGCTCCCCGTCTTCGCGCTCGTGCAGACCGAGGCCGGCCGCGCCCTCGACCTCATCGAGAACCGCGCGCTGCGCGTCGAGGTTCTGGAGAAGGGCGTGCGCGACACGCTCGACGGCACGGCCTACGCGATGCGGATGGAGCTGCGCAAGGCGTTCGAGTACGAGCTGACGGGCGTCGGCGCGTCGCGCCAGCCGCTTCAGGTCTTCGCCAGAATTGAGAACGCGCACGGGCTGCTGCGCGACTGTTTCCAGCAGTCGGCCGTGGCGCTCGCCCAGTGCTTCGACCCGTCGGTCGAGGGCGGGCAGCTCTTCCCCGTCTTCCGCACCAAGCTCGAACAGTCTCTGGCGCTGCGCCGCGAACTGTGGGGCCTCGTCAGGTTCGTGCGCCGGGCCTCGCGCGGCGAGGGCGAGGCGCTTCAGGCGCCGCTGGTGCTCGCGCGCCTGAAGGCTTTCGAGGACGGGGGCCTGCGCCTGCTGATGTACAAAGACCGCGAGCCGTTCGAGCGCTTCGTCGAAGAGGCCGAGACGGCGGGCGACGCCGCGGAGCTGGCCGCCGTGCTCCACCGCTTCGAAGCCTTCCTCGAAACCCTCTTCGGTCAGGTCAACATGCGCGCCGTCCTCGCCGACCACCCCTTCGAGCCGGACGAGGAGTAGAAGTCGGGAGCCCGGCCGCGGGCGAGGGCGTTTCAGGGAAGGCAGGCTTCAGAACGCGAAAGTGGAGGACGAGAGCCACCGCGGCCTCCGTCTTCCACTTTCGCCTTTTGCTTTTTGCCCTCCGCCTTTTGCCTCCGCGCCCTCGCTCGCGGCCGGGCTGCTGTTACCTGCGGTTGATGCGCGCGATGACTTCGCCGAACTGGCCGAAGGCCGAGAGGGTCTTGCGCTCGAAGCCGGTCTCGGCGAGGCGCGTTTCGGTGACGCTGTAGAAGGGGCGGGCCGGTCGCGCGGGCGGCGGGTCGCGGCGCGAAAGGGAGGCGAGGACGGCGTGGATGGATTCGCGTTCGTCCGTCAACGTCTGCGCGAGCGCGGGCGGGGACGAGGGGGCGGCGAGGCGCTCGAAGCCTTCGACCTGTCGCAGCGTGCGCCCCTCCTGCCGCGCGGCGAGGCAGCGGCGCACGTCGGCCGCGCCGCCGAGGATGAGGTGTCTGCCGACGAAGGCGGCCGCGCCCTCCTCCCCCGAGTCGGCCGAGACGAACAACTCCGCGTCGCCGAGTTGCTGCGGGCGCGTCCCCGCGCCGAGACGTTTGAGCGCCTGCGCGCGCAGGGCCTCGCGGTCGAGCGCCTCGGCGATTAAGACGCGGCCCTCGCCCCCCTCGTCGAGCCGCGCCGTCAGGACTTCAGACCCCACCGCGCGCAAAAACTCGCGCGGGTTCTCGACGCCGTAAGGCTCCAGCATCGATTCCAGCCCGAGCGTGACCAGCGCCGCGCTCGACACGTCCACCTGCGACGAGACGGCCGCGCTCAGGCCGCGCCACGCGAACTCCGGGTTGCGCAGGTTGTAGAAGGTAACCTGATGCGTGTCGCGCGGGAGCAGCGCGGCGGCCTCGCGCGCGGGCGAGTCGGCGGCCGCGAGCGGCGCGCGCAAACGCTCGGCGACGCCTTCGGGCGGCGTCAGCAGGTAGCGGTCTTCGACGCGGCCGCCCGCGACGCGCGAACTCCAGCCCACGCCCCGCACGAGCCGGTCGCTCAGCTTCGGCAGCAGCGTCGCCAGCATGCTCTGCACCCTCGACTCTTCGGAGACGCCGCCGACGAAGGCCGGGGCCAGCGCCTCGACGGCCTTCGCCGCGCTCCCCTGCGGCGCGAAGCCGAAGGCCAGCGCGCCCCCCGCGTCGAGCCGCGCGCGCATCTCCTCCAACTGCGCGTTGCCGGCCAGACTCTGCCGCGCCCCGCGCCGCACGTCGAGGCAGGCCCGCACCACATTCTCGTCGTTGCCGACGACGGCCACCCCTCCGCGCACGGCCGCGAAGACCCTGCGCGGCGTCTCGCCGGGCTCTTCCCAGACGACGGCCGGCACGCCGTCGAACTCCGTCCGCAGGACGCGCGGCTCGCCGAAGGAGCGGCGGGCGAAGTCGCCAATCAGTTTCTCGACCGCGGGGCGCGCGCGCCAGTCGCCCGTGTGCGTCTCGGCGACGAGGGCCACGCGCGGCGCGAACGTGATGGCCGTCTCCGACTCCTCCTCGGCCTTGAAGCCGAGCACCGCCACCGCCACCTGCGCGCGCGAAAGCACCACGGCCTCGCCCGAGCCGACGCCCGTCAACGCCGCCAGACGCCCCAGCCACCCGGCCTCGCCCCAACCCTTCTCGACGCCCGCGGCCGGGGCGAACTCGCGCCAAGCCTCGGTCGAGGCCAGCCCCCCGACGATCTCCGTCAGGCTGTTGGCTTCGAGGTAGACGACCGAGTCGGCCGGGACGTAGGCCGCCATGTCCACCCTTTCGGGGCGGCTCCACCAGACCCACACCGCGGCGGCCAAAGCCAAAAGGGGCGCGACGAGCAGCGCTTTGCGCGTCAATGTCATAAGCCTTCATCCTAACCGCCGCCTCCGACGCGGGGCAAGACGCGCGGCCCCATCTCGTACGGGCCGGGCCGGGGGCGTCCGGCGACGCCCGGCAGGCGCGGGGAACAGGGACTTGGCGACCGGCCGGCTCTTTCGCGGATTTCTGGAAAGCGCCGCCGGGCAATCCTGAAACCCCCCGTAAATCTATAAATAATTTAAGTTAAACGATGCAAAATTGTGATTGACAGATTCGCGAGCGCTGTTCTATAGTTGCAAGTGGCCGGGGTGGTTCGCCCGTTCACCGACTGTCCGGGTCTCCCACGAACCGCGCCGCCGAGGGGCCTGCCGAGACGCGCGTCCCGCGTCACACCGGTCTCGCCGCCCTTTGAAACTCAACCGACAAAGGCACACTACGCGCGAGCGTAGGCCGCAAAGCCACGGGAGTCGGCCGGAGCCTTCGGGCCCCGGGCGACTTAGCCGGGTTACCGAAGGGGAGATGTTTTGAGCCACGCCCGAGCGACACCGACGCTCACGCCCCCGGACGCGAAACCTTCCTCTTCTCAGACCGCCACGCCCACGGCGCACGCGCCCGCCGCCAGACACCCCCGCCTTGCGCGTGCGCGAGAGAACTCCCCGATGCCCCGCCCGCTGACGAAAGCCACCCGGCCGGAGATTAAACCAGCCGCCCCGGCGCACGCCGCCCACGGGCTCGGCACGCGCGAAAGAGTGCGGCGCGTCCGCGCCCGCCTCCGCCAGCTCCACCGCAGGAGACTCAGCCACACGGCAAGGAACAGTTAAGGTATGTTCAAAAGAAACACCGGCAAGAAGGGGCTGGTCGGCCTCGACATCGGCTCCAGCTCCGTCAAGGCCGTCGAGCTTCAGGGCAAGACGGGCGCGCTCTCGCTCGTCAACCTCGGCTTCGAGGGGCTCCAGCCCGACACGGTCGTCGACGGCCAGATCATGGAGCTCAACGACGTCTCGAACGTCATCGCCGGCATCTTCCGCAGCCACCCGTTCAAGAACGACCGCGTGGTGGCCGGCGTCTCCGGCAGCGGCGTCATCGTCAAGAACATCATCGTCCCGCAGATGACGCGCGAGGAGCTGGAAGAGTCCATCGACTGGCACGCCGAGGAGCACATCCCGTTCGAGATTTCCGACGTGAGCCTCGACTATCAGGTGGTCGGCTCCGGCGCCGACTCGCTCCACGTCCTGATGGCCGCCTGCAAGCGCGACTTCATCGCCAACCTCCGGCAGGCCATCCAGCTCGCCGGCAAGCAGCCCGCCGTCATCGACGTGGACGCCTTCGCCCTCCAGAACTGCTACGAGGTCAACTACGAGCCGCACGACTCGCTGGTCGTCGCGCTCTTAAACGTCGGGGCCTCGACGATGAACATCAACATCGTGAAGGGCGTCCGCAGCGTCTTCACGCGCGACGTCTCGGTGGGCGGCAACCAGTACACGGCCCTCCTCCAGAAGGAGCTGGGGCTGACCTACGAGCAGGCCGAGGCCGTCAAGCGCGGCGGCGCGGCCCCGTCGCACGTCGAGGCCGTCGACATCGACGGCGTGCTGGAGACGGTCTCCGACATGCTGGCGCTGGAAATCTCGAAGACCTTCGACTTCTACCGCGCCACGGCCGACGACGGCGAGGGCGCGGTGCAGAAGATTTTCGTCTCGGGCGGCGGCTCGAAGCTCAGGGGCCTGCCCGAGTTCCTCGCGGGCCGCTTCGAGATGCCGGTCGAGCCGCTCGACCCGTTCCGCCGCATCAAGGTCGACGCCCGCCGCTTCGACCCGGACTACATGCGCGAGGTGGTGCCCGAGATGGCCGTCGCCGTCGGGCTGGCCCTCAGAGGGGTGGAGGCTTAGATGATCAAGGTTAATTTACTCGACTCCGTGACGGACCGCGCGCGCGCCACCGCCGCCGTCGAGGCGAAGGTGGCCGACCCGCGCGCGCGCGCCATCCTGCTCGGCGTCGCGGTCTTCGGGCTGCTCGGCCTCGCCATGGTCTTCGACTTCGTCAGCGCGCACACGGCCGCCGCGCGCGCGCAGTCCGAGCTGGAGAAGCAGAAGGAGATCGCGGCCAAGATGGCGGCCATCAACAAGGAGCAGGCCGAGCTGGAGAAGAAGATCAAGGACATCCAGACGCGCATCGAGGCCATCAAGGTGCTGCGCTCGGCGCAGCAGGGGCCGGTCGCCCTGCTCTCGGCCGTCAACGAGCGGCTGCCGGCCGCGCCCGAGTTCCGTCTGGAGTCGGTCGAGCAGAAGGGCGGCGAGCTGACCATCGAGGGCCACTCGCCCAACGAGGCGGCCGTCACGCAGTTCGCGCGCAGCCTCGAATTCTCCTCCGACCTCTTCCAGAACGTCGGCATCGAGACCGAGCGCAAGCAGGTCGAGATCAAGCGGGAAGACTACGCCGACGGCAAGGGCGAGCCCGACCCCGACTACAAGCCCGAGACCGTGCGCTTCAAGATCAAGTGCAAGTACGGCCCGTCGCAGCCCCCCGCCGCGCAGGCCCAGCCGGGCAAGGACGAACCCGCCAAGAAGGAGGTCGCGAGCCGGTAGCCTCTCGCGCCGACGCCCGCGTCCGACCCGGAAGGGAAACTAACGATGAGCAAGCTCGAAGTTCTGCAAGAGAAACCGTGGTACGTGCAGGCCGCCCTGTTCGGCGTCGTCGCGCTCCTCCTCTTCGTCGGCTTCTGGTACTTCGTCACGAGCGGCACGCGCGCGGCGACGGCCGAGGTCGAGGAGGAGGTGGCGACACTGAAGCGGGCCAACGCCGGCGCGCAGATCGCCGCCCAGCGCCTCAGCGAGTTCCAAGCCAACTACTCGCGCGCGCAGGCCGACTACGAAGACCTCAAGGCGCTGCTGCCCGAGCGCCGCGAGCTGACGATGGTGCTGCAAAACGTGCAGGAGCGCGCGCGCGGCCGCCTCTCGGTCGTCCGCTTCACGCCGAAGGACGAGGTGCAGCAGGACTTCTACACGGGCAAGCCCGTCGAGGTCATGGTCAGCGGCTCCTACAACAACCTCGGCCAGTTCTTCGCGCAGATGGCCTCCTACCAGCGCATCGTCTCGATCACCGACTTCAAGATCACGCGCCTCAAGGACGACGACAAGGAGGGCGGGGGCCGCACCGTCGAGGCGCAGTTCCTCCTGACGGCCTACTACGCCCCGCCCGAGCGTTTGCAGGCCGTACCGAAGCCCGACGCGAAGGGCAAGAAGGAGAAGTCGCCGAAGAAGGACGCAGAGGGCGAGAAGGACAAGAAGGAAGCCGAGTAAGAGGCGCGTCGCTTTCACGAACGCAGCCCGGAGGCAGGAAGAGACCATGAGAGACAGCAAACGCAACAAGGCCCGCGCGCTGCCCTTCGCCGGGGCGGCCCTGCTCGCGCTGTGCGCCTTCTCGGGCGCGGCCGCGCAGGAGGCCAGCACCAGCTACCGCGGCACGGCGCGCGACCCGTTCGCCCGCTACAAGCCGCCCGTCCGCCGCAAGGCCGAGGTCAAGAAGGCCGCGCCCGTCACGCCGCCGGCGGTCGAGTCGCGCATCGCGCAGTACAAGGCGCAGAAGGTCGCGGCCATGAACGCGCAGCGGCCCGCGCCGAAGCCGACCACGGCGATCCTGCTCAGCGAGCTTCAGGTGACCGGCATCTTCCGCACGCCGCGCGGCTACGCGGCGATGGTCGAGGCCACGCCGATTAAGCTCTCCTACGTCGTCTACCCCGGCGAGCCTTTCTACGACGGGATGCTCGTCGCCATCGAGGAGGCGCGCCTCGTCTTCCGCAAGCAGACGCGCTGGACGGACGGCCGCGTCGAGGTCGCCGTCGAGGCCAAGCCGCTCCGGCAGCCGAACGCGGGAGACGCGCTGACGGTGGCGAGGGGCGAGGCGGCCCCGGCCGCCGGGCAGGGCTCCGGCGCCGCGTCGCCCGCCTCCCAGACCCCCACGGGGGGGCACGTCAGCGGCGCCACCCCCCCGCCGCCCCCGCCCGGCATGGAGTACACTTTGGGCCGCCGCGGCGTCGATGAACTTCTGGTTCTGCCGACCGAGCGCTACCACGAACTCCTCAAGGAGTGCGGGTCGCGCGGCTTCGGCCGCCTGTCTGACGGGAAGGTAGGTTGCAAGTAACGACTCCGCCCGGGCGCGGCGCCGTCAGGGCCGCGCCCGTGACCCGCCCCACCTCGCCTCCCGGCCCCCTGCTCACCGTCCACCCGAGGCAAGGCAACACCCGCCGCCCCCCAAGCGCGGCACTTTGAAAACATGACCGGCGGCTCCCGCGTTGTGCGGCGCGCGCTTGAAGAGGCCGTGGCTTTTTTCCGAAAAGGCCCGCGGCCCTCGGACGAGCGGCGCGTGGCGGGCCGGCTCGCCCGGTGATGCCCTGAAGGAAGAGATTATGGCTCACACCAAACTGATCCCGGCGTTCGTCGGCAGGGGCGCGCTCGTCCTCCTGCTGTCGTGCGCGCTCGGCACGCTCGCCCCGGCGGCGTTTGCGAAAGGCGCGACCCGGCCGCAGCCCCCCGTGGCCCGGTCGGTGCGCGCCATTACCTCCGGCGAGGCCACGCTCATCACCATCGCGGGCACGGCCCCGATGCCCTACAGCGTGCGCCGCGCCGGCGCGCTCGCGCTCGTCGTCGAGCTGCCCGGCGTCGACGCCTCGCAGCTCGCGCCGGCCTACGACATCAGCTCGCCGCTCGTCGCCGGCGTCTCGGTGGCCCGCGCCGTCCGCAACAACGAGCCGCAGGCCAGCCTCCAGATCGCGCTGCGCGCCCCGGCGCGCGAGCGCTCGCACCTCGCCGGCAACGACCTCGTCTTCGAGCTGACGCCGGCCGGCCCCGACGCCGCGCAGGCGCGCCCGACGCCGACGCCCGGCCCGCAGTCGCCCGACGGCCAGCTCTCCGTGGCCCCGCCGCCGACGCAGGGCCAGCAGTACGGCTCGCCCGGCTTCGTCGGCGAGCCGATCAGCCTCAACGTCGTCAACGCCGACATCCGCGACATCCTCAACTACATCACCGAGCAGTACGGCGTGAATTTCGTCGTCGACGCCTCGGTCAAGCAGGTTCCCGTCACCATCAACGTGACGGACGTGCCGTGGAACTTCGCCCTCGACTCGCTGCTCAAGGCCAACCGCCTCGGCATCGAGACCAACGGCAACATCCTGCGCATCGCGACGCTTGAGATTCTCAAGGACGAGGCGAGGATTCGGGCCGAGGAGGAGAGCGCGCGCTCGGCGCTGCGCGCCGCGCAGCTCGAAAACGCCCCGCTCGTCACCGAGTTCATCCGCCTCAACTACGCGCGGGCGCTCGGCACGCTGGCCGGCGCGCACGGCTCGGCCGGCGGCTTCTCGGGCGGCTCGACCAACACCAGCTACTCGGGCGGGGCGGGCGGCGACGCCTCCGGCACCGGGGCCGACACCGGCATCCTGCCGATCATCTCGAAGCGCCTGTCGCGCCGCGGCTCCGTCGAGGTCGACGGCCGCAGCAACACGCTCATCGTCACCGACGTGCGCGAGAACGTGGACGCCGTCCGCCGCCTCGTCCAGCTCCTCGACCAGCCCGAGCCGCAGGTCGAGATCGAGACGCGCATCGTCATCGCCACCCGCACCTTCTCGCGCGACCTCGGCGTGCAGCTCGCCGCCGCCGCCGAGAACCTGAGCCGCGGCGGCCTCGGCACCTTCTCGACCCTGCCGACGAGCACCACCGGCACGTCCGGCACCAGCCCGTTCGGCGTCCCCGGCGGCCTCGCCAACACCACCCAGCCGACCGGGGCGCTGCGGGCCGTGGCCGCCAACACCGTCATCGGCCTGACGACCGGCATCTTCGGCACGGCGCAGATCAGCGCGCTCATCTCGGCCGCCGAGGCGAAGGGTCAGGCCAAGATCGTCGCCACGCCGCGCGTCTCGGCCCTCAACAACCGCCCCGCGCAGATCGAGGCCGGCTCGCAGATCCCGGTCGTCACGCCGCAGACCGGCACGGGCGGCGCGTCGGTCTTCACGACGACCTTCGTCGCCGTGCCGCTGCGCCTCTCGGTCACGCCGCAGATCACCGACGCCGGCACGGTCGTCCTGCGCGTCGTGATGGAGAACAACTCGGTCAACCTCGCGCTCACCAACTCGCTCGGCACGCCGGGCATCGACACGCAGCGGATGCAGACCGAGGTGCTCGTGCCCGACGGCGGGACGACCGTGGTCGGCGGCGTCCTCAACGACCGCGAGAGCGAGACGCAGAACCGGACGCCGGGCCTCGGGACGATCCCCGTCCTCGGCAACCTCTTCAAGCGCCGCGCCGTCTCGCGCAGCACCGACGAAATCCTCTTCTTCATCACGCCGCGCGTCTACCGCCCCGACTTCCAAGGCAACCGCATCGAGAACGCGCCGACGAGCGGCACGCGCTCGGTGCAACTGCCGCAGCCCGTCCCGCTCGGCAACCCCGAGACCAACACGCCGACGCCGCCGGCCGTGACCCAGCCCAACACGCCGGGGGCGACCGTCCCCGTCTACGCCCCGCAGGGCCTGCCCGTCGTCACGCCCCAGCCCACGCCGAACCCGGCCGCCCCCGCCCCCCCGAGCGTCGGGGCGCGGCCGTGAAGGAGGACTGAAAGGATGTTCAAGGAAGCTCTCAACGAGATCGTCGAGCGCACGGAGGGCGCGACCGGCGCGCTCATCATGGGGATGGACGGCATCGCCGTCGAGCGCGTCTTCCTCCCCGAAGGCAGCGACGCCAACATGGACGTGGCGGCGGCCGAGGTCACCTCGCTGGTGCGCGCGGCGCTGCGGGCCGGCGGCAACACCGGCCTCGGCGGGCTGCGCGAGATGGTCGTCAACTTCGAGAGCGTCCACATCCTCGCGCGCATGTTCACGCCCGAGTATTTCGCCGTCCTGACGCTCAAGCCCGACGGCAACCTCGGCCGCGCCCGCTTCGAGCTGCGCAAGGCCGAACTCAAGCTCGCGCGCGAGTTCGCCCTCTAGACTTTGCTGTCCGGTAGCCCACACACTCTTCCATGAAACGGGCCTTGACGGGGCCGCCTGATGAGGGCGGCCCCATTTGTTTTGAGGCAGAGCGCGGAAGTTAAAGTGCAGAAGTCAGAATGCGGAATGCGGAATGAAAGACAACTTGCTTTCATTCCGCATTCCGCATTCTGACTTCTGACTTCCGCTTCACCCCGTCCCCGGCGGCAGCCTCACGCTGTTCATGCCGCGGAGGATGACGCGCTGGCGGCGCTGGACGCGGCGGAGGTTGGGCTTGGGGTTCTGGGCCGTGGGCTGCGGGTTGAAGACGCTGCGCGGGTTGGGGATCATCGCGGCGAGGAAGGCGGCCTCGCGCGGGCTGAGGTCGGCGGCCGGCTTGTTGAAGTAGGTGCGGGCGGCGGCCTCGGCCCCGTAGACGCCGTCGCCCCACTCGATGACGTTGAGGTAGATTTCGAGGATGCGCCGTTTGGGGAGGGTGCGTTCGAGGAAGTAGGTGAGGAACGCCTCGCGGATTTTGCGGACGAAGGAGCGCTCCTCGGAAAGATAGAGGTTCTTGGCGAGCTGCTGGGTGACGGTCGAGGCCCCGCGCTTGAAGCTGGGCATCGGCGGGATCCAACTCTCCTCCGGGTTCTCGCCCTCCGCGCGCGCCTCCCTCTCGGCCTCGCGCCGCGCCTCGTCCCAAGCCTTCTGGATGGCCTGATAGTCGAAGCCGTCGTGGGTCGCGAAGTTCGAGTCCTCGCCGGCGAGCACGGCGCGTTGCAGGTGCGGCGAGATGCGTTCGAGCGGCACCCACTGCTGGACGCGCCGCGGCTCGCGCCCCCCCTCGCGGGCCTCCCGCAGCCGCGCCTCGATCATGCTCGTCGTCTCCGGGTTCTTCGTCCTGAGCGCGGAGACGCGCGGGAACGTCACCACCTCGTAGACGAGCCAGCCGACGAAGAGCGCGAAGAGGACGAGCGCCGTCTTCCTGATGAATCTCCACATGCCGATAAGTTTCAGGGTTCGGGTTTTAAGTTTCAAGTTAAGACGAAGTCTTGTTTTTAACTTCGGGCCTGAGGCTCCGAGCCCGGAACCGCGCCGAAGAGGCGCTTGGCGGCGCGGATGGTGTTGCAGTGAATCTCGACGGTGTCGCCGATGTCGGAGGCGTACCCGCCCGACATGACGGTGGCGACGGGCACGCCGCGGTCGCGGCAGGCGCGCAGCACCAACTCGTCGCGGGCGCGCAAGCCCCCCATCGTGAGCGAGAGGCGGCCGAGCTTGTCGCCCGCGAAGGGGTCTGCGCCGCCGAGGTAGAAGGCGAGGTCGGGCCGGTGCTCGAAGGCGCGCGGCAGGTGGCGGGCGAGGGCTTCGAGGTACTCGTCGTCGCCCGTGGCGTCGGCCAGCTCCACGTCGAGCGACGAGCGCGTCTTAAAGAGCGGGTAGTTCTTCGCGCCGTGCATCGAGAAGGTGAAGACCGCGGGGTCGCCCTCGAAGATGGCGGCCGTGGCGTTGCCCTGATGCACGTCGAGGTCGATGATCGAGACGCGCCGCGCCGGCCCGTCGCGGGCGAGGACGCGGACGGCGACGGCCACGTCGTTGAGCACGCAGAAGCCCTCGCCGTGGTCGGGGAAGGCGTGGTGCGTGCCGCCAGCGAGGTTCGACGCGACGCCGTGTTGAAGCGCCGCGCGCGCCGCCGCGATCGTCCCGCCCGTGGCGAGGAACGAGCGGCGCACCAGCGACTTCGACCACGGCAGCCCCAGCCTCCTCAGCTCGCGCGGCGTCAAAGCCCCGGCGCGCAGCCGCGTCACGTAGTCCTCGGTGTGGACGAGCAGAACGTCCTCGACCGCGGCCGGCCGCGGCTCGACGACCTCGCGCGGCGCGAGCGTCCCCTCGCCCAACAGGCGGTCGCGCACCAGCTCGAACTTGCGGATCGGGAAGACGTGCCCCTCGCCGATGTCCGCGTAGTAGTAAGGCGTGTAGAAGACGAGCATAAAGAATGAAGACGGCAGTCGGTCGAAAAACTTTCGCAGAAACGGCCGCGGGCGCGCAAGCGCCGACGGCCCGCCGCCGGGCGCTGCCGGCCGCCGTCTGCCGCCCTCTTCAGTATTGGATGAGGCTGCCCTCGCGCTTGGCGCGGCGGACGGCGCGGGTGAAGACCCAGAGGGAGAAGGGGAGGAGGACGGCGAGGAAGGCGAGCAGCGAGAGGACGGGTTCGCGCACCTCCGAGAGGCCCTGCCCCTGTATGAGGACGCGGCGGATGCCTTCGATGCCGTGCGTCGTCGGGATGAAGCGCGAGATCGTGCCGAAGGCGCTGCCGCCGACCTGCGAGAGCAGTTGCGTGGGGAAGAAGACGCCGGAGAAGAGCGCCGACCCCGTCCCGATGATGATGCCGAACGGGTCGCCGCGCTTGAAGACCATCGCGAAGCTCGCCGAGAGGATGCCGACCGAGGCCAGCACCAGCGTCGTCAGCACGAGGAAGAGGACGGCGAGCAGGAAGCTGCCGCGGTAGTGGACGCCGAAGAGCACGGAGCCGAAGAAGAGGTAGAGGAAAGAGTGGAAGGTGGCCTGCACGAAGTCCCACGCCGAGCTTGAGACGATGAGCGTCGGGATGTTGATCGGCGTCATCAGAACGCCTTCGAGCGTGCCCTGCGCCTGCTCGGAGCGGATGGCCGTGGCGAGGCTCGAAAACCCGACGAGGAAGTAGTTGAGGAAGGGCACGGCCGTGATCCACGCGAGGAAGGGGTCGCGCCACTGCTCGTAGGGCGTGGCGAAGCCGGAGGCGAAAATCTGCGAGATGAAGTAGAGCGTCGTCGTCACGAAGAGCACGCTCAGGATGCGCATGAAGAACTCCAGACGGTAGCTCACCGCCAACTGGAAGTCGCGCACCACGAAGGCGCGCACGCGCCCGACGAACATCAAAAGGCCCCTCGACATCAGACGCCGACCCCCTTCGGCTCTTCCCCCTCCGCCCCGGCGCCCGCCGCCTCGTCCTCACGCTCGAAAGTCTCCAGCACGTCGAGCAGCGTGGCCCGCTCGGCCTCGCAGGAGATGACCCGGCCTTCGGCGGCGAGCGCGCGCAGGGCGCGGTCTAGGAGGTCGTCGCCGACCTCGCGCGTGAAGCCGACGCGCGCCGCGCCCGGCTGCTCCGACACCTCGGGCCGCGCCACGACGCCGCGCAGAAGGGCCGCGGCGCGCTCCGCCGAGAGGCCGCCGACCGCGAGGCGGACGTGCTCCTGCTGCCTGTGCGCGGAGCGCAGGCGGCGCGGGGCGTCGAGCGCGCGGATGCGCCCGCGGCTGATGACGGCCACGCGCTCGCACAGCTCCTCGACCTCGGCGAGGTTGTGCGAGGTGAGCAGGACGGTGGCCGGCGGCGTCGAGCGCGCGAGGCGGCCGATGAGCTCGCGCGTGCGCGCGGCGGCGACCGGGTCGAGCGAGCGCGTCGGCTCGTCGAGCAGGAGGACGGGCGGCGAGTTCAGGAGCGCGCGGGCGACGGCCATGCGCTGCTTGTTGCCGGTCGAGAGTTCGCCGAAGCGGCGGCGGCGCAGGGACGCCAGTTCGAGCAGTTCAAGCAGCTCCGCGATGCGGCGCCGCGCGCCGCGCGCCGAGAGGCCGTAGAGGCGCGCGAAGAAGGTCAGGTTCTGCTCGACCGTGAGCCGCCAGTAGAAGCTGCGCTCCTCGGCCCCGGCGAGGCCGATGGAGGCGCGCACGCGCTCCTCGTCGCGGACGCTGTCGAAGCCGCAGACGGTGACCGCGCCCGAGGTCGGCTGGACGAGCGTGGCGATGATCTTGGTGAGCGTCGTCTTGCCCGCGCCGTTGCGCCCGATGAGGCCGAAGATTTCGCCCTCGCGCACGTCGAACGAAACCTCCCTCAGGGCTTCGACCGGCGCGGCCGATCTCATGCGGAAGAGTTGTCGCGTGCGCGCAAGCGGGACGGGGTAGGTCTTCGAGACGCAGTCAATCGTAATAGCAGCATCTAATCCATTCTCTTTCACAGAAGGCATTTGAGAACTGATAAAAGCTACTATAAAGGCATTTCCCGGAAGAATTGAGCGACTTGGCGCTCTATCACATCTTTCGTTACCTGCTCTAAGGTGAAGGTGTCGATAGCACGCGGTCTCCACTGGCCGTAACGACCTTCAGACTCTGGACAGATGAAAGCTTCAACTCGACGTTCCAACAATAGAGCACCAAATGAAACGAATGGAACTTTGTTCAAAAGATCGAACATCCCTATTCTGTTCCAATCAGCTTCCTTAACAAAAACACGTAAAGAAATGTTCTCAGTTGACCGAGGCTGGAGTAGTGAGTTTCTAACAGGCATAGGCCCATCAATTATTTCATAATTGTGCCCTTGCTCTCTAAGCTGTTGACCAACCGCTTCTAGGGTGGGTCGAATTACATCATCACGGACACGCCTATAATCCTTTAGGAAATCTTCAGCTTTTTGCATGAATTAACGCTTCCTTTGTCTTGGGTCGAGGTATTCGCGCAGGCCGTCGCCGAGGAAGTTGAAGGCGAGGACGGTGAGCGCGATGGCGACGCCGGGGGCGATCATGGCGTGCGGGGCGACGCGCAGCGTCGTCAGGTCGCGCGCCTCGTCGAGCATC
>DATMVI010000660.1:0-5606 GCA_035563275.1 Pyrinomonadaceae bacterium | reverse complement strand
CGAGGCCGGCCCGCTGACCCCGGCCGAGTTGGCCGAGCGCACCGGCACCTTCGAGCGCTACGTCCGCGAGTGGCTCAACTCGCAGGCCGCCGGCGGCTACGTCGAGTACGACCCGGAAGGCGGGCGCTACTCGCTCTCCGCCGAGCAGGCCTTCGCGCTGGCCGACGAGCAAAGCCCGGCCTACCTGCCGGGGGCCTTCCTGCTCGCCGTCGCGGCCCTGCGCGCCGTGCCCGAGATCGCCGAGAGGTTCCGCACGGGCGAGGGCTTCGGCTGGCACGAGCACGACCACGGGCTGTTCCGCGGCACCGAGCTGTTCTTCAGGCCCGGCTACGCCGCCAACCTCGTCGGCTCGTGGATTCCGGCGCTCGACGGCGTCGAGGCGAAACTCAAGGCGGGCGCGCGCGTGGCCGACGTGGGCTGCGGCCTCGGCGCCTCGACCATCCTCATGGCGCGGGCCTACCCGGCCTCGACCTTCGCCGGCTACGACTACCACGAGGGCTCCGTCGAGATGGCCCGCCAGCGGGCGGACGAGGCCGGCGTGGCCGACCGCGTCAGGTTCGAGGTGGCGCGGGCCAAAGACTACCCCGGCGCGGGCTACGACTTCGTCACCTTCTTCGACTCGCTGCACGACATGGGCGACCCGGCCGGCGCGGCCGCGCACGTGCGCGAGTCGCTCGCGCCCGGCGGCACGTGGATGATCGTCGAGCCTTTCGCCGGCGACCGCGTCGAGGAGAACCTCAACCCGGTCGGGCGCATTTACTACTCGGCCTCGACGCTTCTGTGCACGCCCGCGTCGCGTTCGCAGGAGGTGGGCCTCGCGCTCGGCGCGCAGGCCGGCGAGGCGCGCCTGCGCGAGGTGGCCGCCGCGGGCGGCTTCCGCCACTTCCGCCGCGCCGCCGAGACGCCCTTCAACATCGTCTACGAGGCCCGGCCCTAGCGCGGACCGCGGCCCCGCGCGCGGGGGCCGAGTCCGAAGTGAGCGCGCGCGGAACCGGGGGCGCGGGGAAAGACTGAGTTCTTCCCCGCGCCCCTTTTCTGCCCCGCCCCGCGCCGCTTTCGCGCCGCCGGCCGCGCCCGCTTAATTCCCGCCCCCGAAACTGCTATCATTCCTCGTTGCCGCACACCCGCCCGTCCCGGCCGTACGTGCCACCGACTCCCGGCGCGCGAAAGTCCGAAGCGTCTTCAGACGGCGCGGGCGCCCGCGCGGCGGCCCGGCGGCCGCTTCCGGGCCGGAGCTTGCGCGCCCCGAGTTTTTAACTGATGACACAGACAGCGAGACACAAAGCGCACGTCGAATTCACGCTCAACGGCGAGTCGGTCGAGGTCGCCTTCGCGCCCCACAAGACCCTGCTCGAAGTCCTGCGCGAAGACCTCAACCTGACCGGCACGAAGCACGGCTGCGAGCTGGGCGAGTGCGGAACCTGCGCCGTGCTCGTGGACGGCCGCTCCGTCCTCTCCTGCCTCGTCCTCGGCCTCGAAGCCGAGGGCCGCCGCGTCGAGACCGTCGAGGGGATGGCGACCGAAGACGGACTCCACCCCTTGCAGGAGAGCTTCGCCGACACGGGCGCGGCCCAGTGCGGCTACTGCACGCCCGGCTTCCTCCTCGTCGCCAAAGAGCTGCTCGCGCAGAACGCGCGGCCCTCGCGCGACGAAATCAAGGAGGCGCTCTCGGGCAACCTCTGCCGCTGCACCGGCTACATCAAAATCTACGAGGCCGTCGAACTGGCCGCCGCCAAGCTGCGCGGCGAGGAGATGGAACTGCCGCGCGAGAGCGTCTACGGGCACGAATAGAAATTTCGACGTTTGATTCGCGGTTTGTGATTTAGGCGTCAGCCGTCAGTAAAGACGACGCCCGCCGACCGCCAATCAAAAATCCGGAATCCGAAACCCTTATGAACGAGAACGGACGAAACGGCGGCGGCTCGAAGGCGAAGGGCGCGCGCGCCGCGGAAGACATGAAGGTCGTCGGCAAGCCCTTCCGCAAGGTGGACGCGCGCTCGAAGTGCGTGGGCGCGACGAAGTTCGCCGACGACATCGTGCTGCCGCGGATGCTCTACTGCAAAATCCTCCGCGCGCACGTCCCGCACGCGCTCATCAAGTCAATCGACACGGCGAAGGCGGCGGCGCTGCCCGGCGTCCGCGCCGTCATCACCGGCCGCGACCTGCCCGTCCCTTACGGCATCCTGCCCGTCAGTCAGGACGAGCACGCGCTGTGCGTCGAGAAGGTGCGCTTCGTCGGCGACCCGGTCGCGGCCGTCGCGGCCGTGGACGAGGACACGGCCTTCGAGGCGATGAACCTCATCGAGGTCGAGTACGAGCCCCTGCCCGCGGTCGCGAGCATCGAGGAGGCGGTCGAGGTGAGCGAGCCGCGCATCCACGACTACGGCGACCACGGCAACGTCCACAAGTCCGTCCACCTCGAATTCGGCGACCTCGAAGAGGGCTTCCGCGAGGCCGACCACGTGCGCGAGGACGTTTTCTTCTACGAGGGCAACACGCACCTCCCGATGGAGCAGCACGCGGCCGTCGCCCACTTCGACGCCGACGACAAGCTGACGCTCTGGTCTTCGACCCAGACGCCGCATTACGTCCACCGCGCCCTCGCCAAAACTTTGGCCCTGCCGGCCGCGCACGTCCGTGTCATCGCCACGCCGAACGGCGGCGGCTTCGGCGGCAAGAGCGACCCGTTCAACCACGAGATCGCGGTCTCGAAGCTCTCGATGATGACGAAGCGGCCCGTCAAGGTGACCCTCACGCGCGAGGAGGTCTTCTACTGCCACCGCGGCCGCCACCCCGTCCTGATGAAGAGTAGGATCGGCGTGACGCGCGACGGCGCCATCACCGCGCTCGACTTCCAGTCGTTCCTCGACGGCGGCGCGTACGGCTCCTACGGCGTGGCCTCGACCTTCTACACGGGCGCTTTGCAGACGGTGACTTACGAGGTGCCGCGCTACCGCTTCCGCGGCCTGCGCGCCTTCACCAACAAGCCGCCCTGCGGCCCCAAGCGCGGCCACGGCACGCCGCAGCCGCGCTTCGGCCTTGAGGTTCAGCTCGACAAGATCGCCGACGAGTTGAAGCTCGACCCGGCCGAGATGCGCCTGAAGCATCTGGTCAAGCCCTACACCGTGACGGCCAACTACCTGCGCGTCGGCTCGATGGGCCTCGGCAGGTGCATCGAGAAGGTGGTCGAGGGTTCGGGCTGGAAGGGGAAGTTTCGGCGGCTGCCCGAGGGGCGCGGCGTCGGCCTCGCGTGCAGCTCCTACATCTGCGGGGCGGGGCTGCCGATCTACTGGAACTCGATGCCGCACTCGGGCGTGCAGCTCCGGCTCGATCGGCAGGGCGGCGTCTGCGTCCAGTGCGGCTCGACCGACATCGGGCAGGGTTCGGACTCCGTGCTCGCCTACGTCGTCGCCGAAATCCTCGGCATAGACCCCTTCGACATCCGCGTCGTCACCGCCGACACCGACCTGACGCCCGTCGACCTCGGCAGCTATTCGAGCCGCGTCACGCTGATGACCGGCAACGCGGCGATTCAGGCGGCCGAGCGCGCGCGCGAGCTTCTGACGGCGGCCGTCTCGGAGAAACTCGGGGTGCCGGCCGAGAACCTTTCGCTGGCCGAGCGCCGCGTCTTCGACGTGGAGAACCCGGAGGTCGGCGTCAGCTTCGCCGAGGCCGTCGTCCTCGCCGAGTCGAAGTACGGCACCATCGGCACGGTCGGCTCCTACGTCCCGCCGCGCTCGCCGGGCCGCTTCAAGGGCGCGGGCGTCGGCCCCTCGCCGGCCTACAGCTACTCGGCGGCCGTCGCCGAAGTCGACGTTGACGTGGACACCGGCCTCGTCACGGTCGGAAAGATTTGGGTGGCGCACGACATCGGCCGCTCGATCAACCCGATGCTCGTCATGGGGCAGGTCGAGGGCGGCGTCTACATGGGGCTGGGCGAGGCGCTGATGGAGGAGATGACCTACCGCCCGAACCGCAACGTCGTCCACAAATTCCCCTCGGTGCTCGAATACAAAAGCCCGACGACTCTGGAGATGTGCGACGTCGTCACCTACCTCGTCGAAGACCCCGACCCCAACGGCCCCTTCGGCGCGAAGGAGGTCGGGCAGGGCCCGCTGCTCCCCGTCATGCCGGCGGTCGCCAACGCCGTCTACGATGCCGTCGGAGTCCGCGTTGACGAGGTGCCCATCACGCCCGAAAAAGTCCTCGCCGCGCTCCGCGCCAAGTCACAAGGCAAAGAGCCGCGCTACGGCCCCGCGTCCGTCCCCGCAGTCACGTGGCCCGAACCGCTCAAAGTGCTCACGCCCGCCGAGGGCGGCGACGGCAAAGAGATACCCCGCGTCGCGGTGCATTCGTAAAGAAGGAATTGTTTAGACCGTTATGATGAGACTTCCGAAGTTCACCTACCTCGTGCCGCGGACGGTCGGCGAGGCGGTGAGGTTGAAGGGCGAGGCGGGGCCGGAGGGGCAGTTCGTGGCCGGCGGGACGGACTTGTACCCGAACATGAAGCGGCGGCAGCAGACGCCGCGGACGGTCATCTCGGTCGGGCGCATCCCGGAGCTGCGGCGCGTCGAGGGCGACGGCCGGGAGGGGCTGCGGGTCGGGGCCGGCGTGAGTCTGACGGAGCTGGTCGAGCACCCCGTCGTGAATCGCGACTACCCGGCCGTGGCCCGCGCGGCGCGGCTCATCTCGACGCCGACGCTGAGGAACATGGGGACGGTCGGCGGGAACCTCCTGCTCGACACGCGCTGCAACTATTACGACCAGAACTACGAGTGGCGGCGGGCCATCAACTTCTGTTTGAAGAAGGACGGCGACGTGTGCTGGGTCGCGCCGGGCAGCCTGAAGTGCTGGGCCGTGCAGTCGTCCGACCTCGTCCCGCTGATGGTCGCGCTCGGCGCGCGGCTGCGCTTCGTCTCGACGGTGGGCGACCGCCTCGTCGAGGCCGCCGGACTTTATCAGGACGACGGCATCGACTACCTGCGCAAGCGGCCCGAGGAGTTGCTGGCCGAAATCCACCTGCCACCGGTGAACGGGGGCCGCGCCGTCTACAAGAAGCTGCGGCGGCGCGGCGCGTTCGACTTCCCCGTGCTCGGCGTGGCCGCGTTCGTCGAGGTCGGGGAGGACGGGGCGGTGACGCGGGCGCGCGTGGTGCTCGGCGGCATCGCGCCCGCGCCGCTCGAAGTCGAGGCGGCGGGGCGGGCGCTCGTGGGCGGGCCGCTCGACGAAGAGCGCGTGCGCGCGGCGGCCGAAGCCTGCTACCTGCGCGCCCGCCCGCTCGACAACACGGATCACCTCATGAACTACCGCAAGCAGATGGCGCGGCCCTTCGCGCTGCGCGCCCTCGAAGAACTGAGAACCGTGAACCGTGAATCTTGAGGGTGAGTTGTCGGCCGTCGGCGCTTCGCCTCTGCCGACGACTGATAACCGCCGGCTGCTTTTTCGATTCGCGGTTCGCGATTCACGGGTCACGGCTTTTACATCGTGCGCGACGCCGAAGGGATAGTTGCCGTGCTTCTGGCCGCGGGGCGTTCGCGGCGGATGGGGGCGTTTAAGCCGCTGCTGCCTTTCGGCGGGCGGACGGTCGCCGAGGCGTGCGTGGGGGC
>DATMVI010000659.1:0-3184 GCA_035563275.1 Pyrinomonadaceae bacterium | reverse complement strand
CCCAACTCGCCCTCCGCGCCGCCCGTCAGGCGCACGGGCTCGCCCGCGTGCCACGCCTCGTAGCCTTCGGCCGAGACTTCGACCGACACGGGCGCGGGCGGGACGAGGAGGCGGTGGAGGCCGGCGACGACCGCGGGGATGAAGCTGGAACAATACCTCGGCGTCTCGAGCCGGCAGAGGCGGACGCGCGCGCGTTCCACGGGCAGGCCGGTCTCGGCGTCCGCGACGCGCAGCGCGAGCCGCCCGGCCGGGTATGCGAGGTGGAACGTGACCTCGGGCGGGGCCTGCCCCTCCGGGACGATGACCTCCGGCAGGCTCGCGAAGGGCACGCGGTAGAACGGGCTGGCCGTGTCCGCGTAGCCGTCCGCCTCCTTGCCCGCCGTCATGAAGTAGGTCTCGCCCGGGGCGACCGGGATCGAGAAGTTGCCGGCGGCGTCCGAGGACTCGCACGGCAGCCGCCCGCGCAGACCGTTGAGCGGGCGCGCGCAGACCCGCACGTCGCTCACGGGCGACCCCTGCGGGCTCAGCACGCGCCCCCTGATGTGGCTCGTGGCCGGAGGCTCCTGCGCCGCGGCGGCGGCGGGCGAAGCGAGGAACACCGCCGAAGCGAGAATGAGGGCGGTCGCTCTGTAACTCATAGGCTACCTCTGCGGGGGCGGGCCCCGCCCCTGCGGGCTCAGCGACTCTCGGGGGCTTGGTCAGTCCGCGCCGTCTCGGGCGTGCGCGGCGCGGTCTGCGGGAACGGGTAGCCGGGCCGGACGTGGCGGACGACGGCGTTGACCGGCTTGACGATGTAGTCGAGGAACGGCTTCGGGTAGACGCCGATCCAGAGCGAGAGCACGACGAGCGGCAGCATGTAAGCCCACTCGCGCCCCTTCATGTCGCGCAGGGTCTGGTTCTTCGGGTTCTCGACGTTGCCGAAGAACATCCGCTGGTAGAGCCAGAGCATGTAGCCGGCGTTGAGGATGATGCCGAGCGCGGCCCAGCCCGACCACCACGGGTTCGCCTCGAACGCGCCGCGCAGGGCCAGAAACTCCGAGATGAAGACGCAGAGGAGCGGCAGGCCGATGGCCGTCATCGCCATCGAGAGGAAGACGGCGGCGTAGCCCGGCATGACGTGCGAGAGGCCGCCGAACTCCGAGACGAGCCGCGTGTGCCGCCGCTCGTAGATGATGCCGACGAGGAGGAAGAGCGCGCCCGAGTAGATGCCGTGGTTGATCATGTGGAGCACGGCGCCGTTGAGCCCGTTCGGGTTCAGGGCGAACAGCCCCAGCATGACGACCCCCATCGAGGAGACGGACGAGTAGGCGACCAGCTTCTTCACGTCGCCGTCCGGCTTGACGACGAAGTACATCGCCGCCAGCGCCCCGTAGATGATGCCGATGATGGCGAGGACGACCATCACGTTGCGCACGCCGAAGCCCCCCCAGTAACTCTGGTCGGCCGAGGCCGCCGGGAAGAACGGCAGGTTGAAGCGGAAGAAGCCGTAGGTTCCGAGCTTGAGGAGGATGCCGGCGAGGATGACGGAGCCGGCCGTCGGGGCCTCGACGTGCGCGTCCGGCAGCCACGTGTGGAACGGCCACATCGGCACCTTGATGGCGAAGCCGAGGAAGAAGGCGAAGAAGAGCAAGACCTGCATCGTTCCCATCGGCAGCACCGACCCCATCGCCTGCATGAACATGATGTTGAAGGTGCCCGTGCCGTTCGCCTGCGCCAGCGCGTGGGAACTGTTGAGCATCGCCAGCGCCTCGGCGTTGCCGGCGACCGTGGCCCTCGTCGCCTCGCTGATGGCCCCGACGAGCGCGGCGTCCTGCGTCAGGAAGTACATCTTGATGAGGCCGAGCAGCAGCGCCACCGACCCGGCCAGCGTGTAGAGGAAGAATTTAATCGCCGCGTAGAGCCGCCGCTCGCCGCCCCAGATGCCGATGAGGAAGTACATCGGCACGAGCGAGACCTCGAAGAAGAGGAAGAAGAGGAACAAGTCCATCGCGGCGAAGACGCCGAGCACGGAGGTCTGCAAAAGCAGCAGCAGCGCGTAGTACTCCTTCTCCCGCTTCTCGATGTACTCCCACGAGGAGAGCGCCGCGATCCACCCGAGGAGTGTCGTCAGAATGATCAGGAGGACGGCCACGCCGTCGACGCCCATCTGGTAGCGCGCGCCGATCACCGGAATCCACTGGCAGTCTTCGAGGAACTGCATCCCGCCGGCGGCCCGGTCGTAGCCGACGAGCGCGAGCGAGACGACGAAATCGAGCGCCAGCCACGCGGTCGCGAACCGCTTGATCAAGCCCGCCTGCCCCTTCTTGAAAAGAAAGAGAATGACGAGCGCGCCCAGCGCCGGCAGCCACGTGATGATCGAGAGTATGTAGGGGATTCTCACAGTCCCTCCGAGAACAGGTAGACGGTAGACGGTAAACAGTAGTCAGTAGACAGTAGTCAGGACAGTCGCTAATGATTCGTCAGGGTGTCGGCGTCAGTGTCGGTAATGCGGGGCGCTACCGGCTACTGGCTACTGCCGAAGGCCGAGATGATGTCGGCGCCGAAGAACATGATGACGGCGAAGACGAGGCCGAGCACCATGACGAGGGCGTAGTTGGCCGTCAGGCCCGTCTGCGCCGCGCGCAGGAGCGGCGACATCAGGAGCTTGACGAAGCCCGCGACGCCGTTGACCGCGCCGTCCACGACGAGGCGGTCGGCCGCGCCCGTCAGGCGGCTCAAACCTTTGGTCGCCCCGGCCGCGCCGTTGACCGCGCCGTCGAGCACCCGCGAGTCGATCTGGTAGGCGCCGCGCGCCGCGTCCATCGTGCGGCGCGTGAAGAGCGCGCCGTAGAGTTCGTCCACCCAATATTTGTTGAAGCTCGCCCGGTAGAGCGGGCGCAGGCGCTCGGCCCAGACGCCGGGCAGGTGCGGCCGCCAGAGGTAGAAGAGCAGCCCGAGCAGGATGCCGAGGCCGGCGACGACCAGCGAGACGACGATGAAGAACCACTCGGCCGCCGTGTGCGAGTCGCCGAGCGCGTGCTGGACGGAGTGCGCGAGGTTGAAGCCGGTGTCGCCGTAAGGCTCGGCGTGCGCCCCCTTCTCCGTGTCGCTCCGCGTCGGCAGGGGCGCGCCGTGCCCGCCCTCCTGCGCCCGCGCCGCCTCGCCCGCCAGACCCGGCGCGGCCGACGCGAGCAGCCGGCCGCCT
>DATMVI010000658.1:0-2898 GCA_035563275.1 Pyrinomonadaceae bacterium | reverse complement strand
CGCCCGCGGCGAAGAAACGCTCGGGCCCGATCTCGTCGAACTCGACGTTCGTCGAGACCTTGCCGAAGAAGTCGAGCACGCCGTCGTGGCCGCGGCGGGGGCCGAAGTAGGGCACCGCCTCGGGGCCGCGGATGTGCCAGTCCACGTCGTCCGAGAGCAGGCCGAGGATGCCGGGCACGTCGCCGCCCGCGAAGCGTTCGAAGAGGCCCCGGACAACTTTGACGTTCTCCTGTTCGCTCATTTCTCACCTTTCTTCGGCGGGTGTGCCGGCTTGGCCGCGGGCGGCTTCTTCTCGCGCAACTCCTCGTAGCCGCACCGCTCGCACTGCCACGCCGGGAAGACCGCCGACGGGTCGGCCGCGCTCTGGTAGACGGCCCGATCCGACGGGATGATCTTCCCCCCGCACGCGGGGCAGCCGCGCCCCCGGATCGTCTCCCTCTCCACGTCAACGGATGGCACGAGTTCTTCGGACATAAGACTCAAGTAGACAGTAGTCAGTAGTCAGTAGTCAGTAGGAAGACCTTCGGTAGCGAATCTCTCGGATGTCGGCGTCAGCACCGTCGGCGCGGAGCGCCTACTGGCTACTGACTACTGTCTACCGTCTACTCTCTTTTCCCCTTCCTGTAGGCGACGGCGAAGATGGCGCAGAAGATGGCGACGGGGGGGACGAGGAGGACGAGGATGCCCGTGTTCATGGCGCGCGCGGCCGCCTGCCCCGCGTCCTTGAGGCCGCTGCGGCAGAGCGCGCACTGCGCCTGCGCGTCGCCGGCCCACACGACGGCCGCGGCGGCCGCGAGGGCGAGCGCCGCGGCGAGGGTCAGACGCGAGAGTGTCCGCTTCGGCCCCATCCGTTGCCTCAGTGCGGCGACTCGCCGGGCGCGACCGGGTGCGTGGTCGTCGGCGTCGCGCGCAGGCTCCCCGTGCGGAAGCTGTCGGGGAAGACGATGAAGAGCAGGCAGATGCAGATGACCAGCGCCGGCACGAGCGTCGCGACGAGGCTCATCCGCTCGAAGCGCAGGTGCATGAAGTAGGCCATGATGAGGTAGGCCTTGATGAGCGAGAGGCCCATCAGGACCGTCAACATGATGTGCAGGTCTGTGATCTCGATGTAGGCCAGAAACACCTCGACGAGCGTCAGGACGAGCAGGCCGCCGAGGACTTTGCCGAACAGGCCCGTGCTGCCCTCGAAGTGCACCTCCTCGGCCGCGCGCTTGGCGGGCACGCCCTCCTCGATGACGAACGGGTTCCTGAGCATCCCGCGCTCGCGCAGCGTCATCGCGGGGACGGCGATGAAGGTCAGGGCGAGGAGCAGGCAGACGCCGGTGAAGAAGATGTTGTCGATGGTCAGCAGGTCGCCCGAGTTGGCCGCGCTCGTCGCCGCCAGCACCAGAAACCCGGCGGCCAGCAGCACGCACACGCCCATCAGGATCACGTCCGACTTCTTGAACAGTTCGCGGATCGATGAGAGAGCCATAGGCTTTGCCTCCGGCGAAGGCGGCGGGTGTCCGGGCGCCGGGGGCGGGGACAAGCGGCCGTCCTCGCCCGGCGCCCGGCGCCCGGCGCCTGTTTAGTGTTCCATGTAGACCGACATCAGGTAGATGAGCGGGAAGACGAACATCCAGACGAGGTCTACGAAGTGCCAGTAGAGGCCGCTGATCTCCACATCCTCGTGGCGCGTCTTCGAGATGCGCAGCGCGATGACGCCGAGGTAGATGACGCCCGTCAGGACGTGGAACATGTGCAGCCCCGTGATCGAGAAGAAGCTCGCGCCGAAGAGCGGCGGGGCCTGCGGCCACTTCTCGGCCCACATCGCGGCGAACTCGCTCCCCTCCTTGACGCCGAAGGGGCGCAGCCCCTCGCCGATCAGGTTCATCCACTCGATGAGGTGGAGGACGAGGAACGCCAGCCCGCCCAGCATCGTCGCCCCGATCCAGCGCCGCGCCGACTTCAGGCGGTTGTGCGCCGACGCCCGCACGGCCATCACCATCGTGAGGCTCGACGCCAGAAGGAAGAGCGTCATCACGGTGGAGAAGACGATGGAGGGGTAGAAGTGGTAGGGCGTCGGCCACTGGTCGCTCGCGGCCCGGACGTAGGAGTAGCCGACGAGCAGGGCCGAGAAGGTCATCGCGTCCGAGACGATGAAGAGCCACATGCCCAGCTTGCGGTGGCCGACGCGGTAGGGGAAGGCCCCGCCGTCCCACTCGTTCGCCACCCCCAGCCGCTCGACGTGCGCTTCGGTGCTCAAGTCAGGTCACCTCCAGAAGAAAAGGAGCAGGAAGAGGGACACCCACAGCCCGTCCATGAAGTGCCAGTAGAGGCCGACGGCGTCCGTCCACGTGCGCCGCTTGGCCGCGGCCTCGCCCGCCCGCCCCGCGCTCCTGCGCGCGTAGGCGATCAGGAAGACGAGCGCGAGGATGCCGCCCGCGAGGTGTATCGCGTGCAGCCCCGTCAGCACGTAGAAGAAGGAGCTGTGCGGGTTCGACGCCAAGTACACCCCGCCCGCCACCAACTGCCGCCACGCCATGAGCTGCGAGGCGAGGAAGCCGGCGCCGAGCAGCAGGGTCAGGGAGAGCCGGCGGCGGTAGGCCGCCTCGTCGCCCCCGGCGAGCGCGCGCCGAGCCAGAGAGAAGGTCACGCTGCTGGCGACGATGAGGGCCGTGCTCAGCCAGACGAAGCCGGGCACGTCCAGCGGCCGCCAGTCGAAGGAGGTCGGCAGCCCCGCCCTCACGATGTAGGCGCTCGCCAGCGCCGTGAACATCATCAGGATCGAGGCGATGCCGACGAAGACGCCGATGCGGTAGCGTCCCGGCGTGAAGCCGTCGCGGCTGTTGCCGCCTCCGCCTCCGCCGGGGCCGCCCGGCCCTTTGCCGTTCCCCCCGCCGCCCCCTCCGCCGCCGC
>DATMVI010000657.1:0-2930 GCA_035563275.1 Pyrinomonadaceae bacterium | reverse complement strand
AGCCTCTCCTCGAACGAGAGCCGCCGCGCCGCACGGGTCTTGGAAGTTGGTATCATCGCACGCGACTGACTGGCTGGCGGCCCGGCATCGAGCCGCCGCGGGCCGCGCGGCCCGCCCCCGGGGGCTCCGGTGGCGCGGGCGCGCGCCCCTTGAGAGCGCCGCCCGCGCCGCCCCCGGCCGGAAGGGGTCAGGCGCTGGCCGCGCCGCTGACGTGCTTGTCAATCATGCGCGAGATGGCCTCCTTCGTGGTCGCGCCGACCACCCGCTCCTCCTCCTTGCCGTTCTTGAAGAGGATGAGCGTCGGGATGCCCTTGATGCCGTAGCGCTGCGAGGTCTGCGGGTTGTCGTCCACGTTGAGCTTGACGACCTGCGCGCTCCCCGAGTACTTCTCGGCCACCGCCTCGACGGTCGGCGCGAGCATCCGGCAGGGCGCGCACCACTGCGCCCAGAAGTCCACCAGCACCGGCCGGTCTGACTTCAAAACGTCGCCCTCGAAACTGCTGTCGCTCACATCCTTGACGTGCTCACTCATGCCTTGAAATCTCCTTCTTATTTCCCGAATGACTGCGGGCCAGCGTGCCGGCCCCTACAAATTCATCAGCGCCTCGTAAACCCTCACGTACTTGCGCGCCGCCGCCTCCCAAGAGTTGTCGGCGCGCATGCCGTTCGACTGAATCCGCCGCCACGCCTCAGGCCGCCCGTACCAGAAGAGCGCCTCGCGCAGCTTCTCCATCATCGCGCCCGCCGTGTAGTCGTCGAACTTGAAGCCCGTGCCCGTGCCCCGCGGGGCGTCCCAACTCTCGACCGTGTCGTCGAGGCCGCCCGTGGCGCGCACGACCGGGATCGTGCCGTAGCGCATCGAGTACATCTGGTTCAGCCCGCACGGCTCGAACAGCGAGGGCATCAGGAAGATGTCGGCCCCGGCCTCGATCTGGTGCGCCAGCGGCTCGTGGAAGCCGCGGTAGACGCCGACGCGGCGCGGGGCCGCATCCTTCAGGCGCTGTAAGAAACTCTCGTACCGGGCCTCGCCCGAGCCGAGCGCGACGAAGAACGCGCCGCTCTCGACGAGTCGGGGGGCGGCCCGCTCGATGAGGTCGAAGCCCTTCTGCGCGACGAGCCGCGAGATGGTGGCGACGACCGGGCGGTCGGGCTCCTCGGGCAGGCCGAAGCGGCGCAGCAAATCGAGCTTGCAGGCGCGCTTGCCGCTCAGATCGTCGGGGGTGTAGTGGGCCGCGAGGTGGGGGTCGGTCGCGGGGTTCCAGACCTCGTAGTCGACGCCGTTCGTGATCCCGATCAGACGCTCCTGCCGCTGCCGCAGGAGCCAGTCGAGGCCGTGGCCGTGCTCGGGCGTGCGAATCTCGTGTGAGTAGCGCTGGCTGACGGTCGAGATGCCGTCCGCGACCATCAGCCCGGCCTTGAGCGACGAGGCCGCGCCGTTCGACATGAAGATGTTCGACTCCTCGCCGTGGCGGAAGCCTACGCGGTAGAGGTCGCCGGGGTCGAACAGGCCCTGATAGGCGAGGTTGTGAATCGACAGGAGCATCCGCGTCTGCGAAAAGTAACCGCCCCACATCCGCCCCGCCCAGAGCCACGCGGCGGCGAAGCCCGAGGGCCAGTCGTTGCCGTGCAGCACGTCGGGCGCGCGCCCGATGCGGCCCATCAGCGCGAGGGCCGCGCGGCTGAAGAAGGCGAAGCGCAGGTGGTCGTCGCCGAAGCCGTAGACGCTCTCGCGGCCGAAGTATTCGGGCGCGTCGATGAGGAAGGCCGGCGCGCCCGAAGCCTCGCTCAGCCAGACCGCGGCGCGGCGGCTCCCGCCGAGCCACTCGACTTCGAGGTTGTCAAAGAGCAGTTCGCGCAGGTGCCGGCGTTCGGTCGCGGCGTAGAGCGGGTGGATGACGCAGGCGTCCACGCCCAGCCCGACGAGCGCTTTGGGGAGCGCGCCCGAAACGTCGCCCAAGCCGCCGGTCTTGGCGAAGGGCACAGCCTCGGACGTTAGGAAAGCGACGCGCAAGCCACTTTTACCGACACCGCGCCCCGCAGGGAGACGCCAGACACCACAAACTTAACTGCTAAAACTGTCAGATACTATGCGAATCCGCGCCGCTTTTGTCAAGAAACGCCTCGGCCGCGCCCCCCACCTAAGAGTCGCGGGTTCCGGGTTTCGAGTTAAAAGCCATTCCGCGCCTTTAACTCGAAACCCGGAACCCGCAACTCTGAGCCGGGCTCTAGCTCTGCATCGAGGCCAGAAACTCGGAGTTCGACTTGGTCTTGCCGAGCCGTTCGAGAACGACCTCCATCTGCTCGACGGGCGAGAGCGGGTTCAGGACGCGGCGCATGACCCAGATGCGGTTGAGGTCTTCCTTCGAGATGAGCAGCTCCTCCTTGCGCGTGCCCGAGCGCTGGAGGTCGATGGCCGGGAAGAGGCGCTTGTCGGAGAGGCGCCGGTCGAGGTGAATCTCGGAGTTGCCCGTGCCCTTGAACTCCTCGAAGATGACGTCGTCCATGCGCGAGCCGGTGTCGATGAGCGCGGTGGCGATGATGGTCAGGCTGCCGCCCTCCTCGATGTTGCGCGCCGCGCCGAAGAAGCGCTTCGGGCGCTGGAGGGCGTTGGCGTCGATACCGCCCGAGAGGATCTTGCCCGAGGGCGGGACGACGGCGTTGTGCGCGCGCGCGAGGCGGGTGAGCGAGTCGAGCAGGATGACCACGTCGCGCTTGTGCTCGACGAGGCGCTTGGCCTTCTCGATGACCATGTCGGCCACCTGCACGTGGCGGGTCGGCGGCTCGTCGAAGGTCGAGGAGATGACCTCGCCCTGCACCGAGCGCTGCATGTCCGTGACCTCCTCGGGGCGCTCGTCGATGAGCAGGACGATGAGCGTCACCTCGGGGTGGTTGTTCGAGATGGAGTTGGCGATGGCCTGGAGCATCATCGT
>DATMVI010000656.1:0-3545 GCA_035563275.1 Pyrinomonadaceae bacterium | reverse complement strand
AGCGACTGGCGATTTCGGAGAGGACGGTGAGGGCGGGCGAGACTTTGAACGTCAGGCTCGCGCCGTCGGGCGGCTACGCGGCCCGCCTCGCGCCGGTGAGGTAGGAGACGAATGCAGAAGTCAGAATGCAGAATGCAGAATGAAAGACAGGCGGCTTTTAATTCTGCATTCTGCATTCCGCATTCCGCATTCGTCTCCTACCTCACCGGCGCGAGTCGGGCCGCGTAGCCGCCCGACGGCGCGAGCCTGACGTTCAAAGTCTCGCCCGCCCTCACCGTCCTCTCCGAAATCGCCAGTCGCTTCGGGTCCGTGTCCGCGCCGGGGCCGTCGGCGTACTCCGTCAGGCGGTAGGCGCCCCGGCCGAGGAAGCCGAGCGGCAGCCGGAGCGCGCGCGCCGACTCGTCCGTCATCGCGCCGACGAACCACTCGCGCCCGCGCCGCCGCGCCACGAGGATGACTTCGCCGATGCGCCCTTCGACGACGCGCGTCTCGTCCCAGCTCGCCGGCACGACGCGCAGGAACTCCGCGCCCGGCTCGCCGCGGTACGCGCCGGGGTGGTCGGCGACCATCTGCAAGGGGCTGTCGTAGACGACGTACATGGCGAGTTGGTGCGCGCGCGTCGTCATCACCAGAGGGAGTTTGTCCTGCGGCTTGAATTGCGCGCGCGTCACGTTGCGGAAGCCGCCCGGCGTGTAGTCCATCGGCCCGGCGAGCATCCGCGTGAACGGCAGCGTCACGTTGTGCCCGGCCGTCACGCGGTCGCTCCACTTGTTGTACTCCGCGCCGAGCACGCCCTCCTGCGTCAGGTAGTTCGGGTAGGTGCGCGCGAGGCCCGTCGGCTTGTAGGCGCCGTGCAGGTCGACGACGAGGCGGTGCTCGGCCGCCTTCTTCAGGATGCGGTGGTAGAAGCTGACCATCTCCTGATCGTCCCGGTCCATGAAGTCCACCTTGACGCCCCTGACCCCCAGACGCTCGTAGAACGGGAAAGCCTTGTCCATCTGGTCGCGCGCCGGAATCCAGTGGAGCCAGAGGATGAGGCCGACCCCGCGGTCGCGCGCGTAGGCGACGAGGCCGGGCAGGTCTATCTCGGGGACGGACTTCGTGATGTCGGCCCGCGTGTCGGCGTCGTCGCCGTAGGAAGGCTTCCGCGTGTACCAGCCGGCGTCCACGAGCATGTATTCGAGGCCCATCTCGGAGGCGAAGTCTATGTAATGCTTCATCGTCGCGTCGTTCATGCCGGGCCGCGCGACCCCCTCGGCGGCCTGCCCCGACCACCAGTCCCACGCGGCCTTGCCCGGCCTGATCCACGAAGGGTCGCGGACGACGCTCGGCGGGTTGAGGTTGAGCAGCAGGGTGGACTCGACGAGGCGGCCCGGCTCGTCGCCGATCATCAGGACGCGCCACGGCGACTCGTGCGGCGCGGAGGCCCGCACGGCCGAGCCCTCCTCACGCCCGCCGAAGGGCGACAGGCGCGACACCAGAGCGTTGCGGGCAACGCCCGACCCGTGCAGGTACATGCCGGCGTAGTCTTCGAGGTCGGCCTCGGCGACGGCGACGAAGGGGCCGCCCGCGACGCTGACGACCAGCGGGAGGCCGACCTTCGCGCCGGGGCCGATGGCGCTCAGCGGGACGCGCTCGAACTCCTTCTCGTAGTTCGAGTGGAAGGTGCGGAGCCGCATGGGCCAGCAGGTGTGGTCGCCCCCGAAGCGGAACTCGCTGCGCTCGTCCACGATCTCGAACTCTTCGAGCGCGGCCTGCGCGGGGATGCGGTAGCGGAAGGCCGCGCCGTCGTCGTAGGCGCGGAAGACGAGTTGCAGCCGGCGCCGCGCCCCGCCCGCCTCCCGCAAAGAGACGGCCAGCTCGCGGTAGCGGTCGCGCGCCCGCGCAGCCTTGCCGACGACGAGGTCGTACCACGAGTCGTGCGCGCGCCGCCGCACGCCCGTCACCCTCATGCCGCCCGAGAGCGGCCCGCCGTCTTTGAAGACGAGGCCGAGCCTCGAAGGGCGGACGACCTCGCGTCCGTCGAAGCTGACCGAGTAGGTAGGCGCGCCGTCGCCGTCGAGCGCGAAGGCGACCTCCACGCGGCCTCCGGGCGAGCGCAGTTTGGCCGCGCGTCCCCCGTCCTGTCCGAAGGCGGCGTGGGCGAGGCCGAGCAGGAGCGCGAACGAGGCCACGAGCGATCTTCTCTTCATCTCTTCCTTGAATTGCCGGGGGCGGGGCGCGAATCCGAAAGCGGGTTGCGAGATTATGTCCCCCCCGCCCGGCAGTCAAGCACGGATTCGCGCGCGCCGCGCCGGGCCTGATTGACAAAGCGAAGCCGAATCGCATACAAGCGACAAGGTCAAGACCTTCCGCTTCGGGCGAACCCTTTTACATGACCCAAGACATGATTGCCGCCGTGGACATCGGCGGGACGAAGATCGCGCTCGGCCTCTGCGACCTCGAAGGCCGCGCGCTCCCCTTCCGCCGCTTCCCGACGCGCGTCGAGCGCGGGCCGCACCGCATCGTCGGGCAGGCCCTCGACGAGCTGGAGCGAATGGCGGCCGAGGCCGGCGCGCGCGTCGTCGCCGTCGGCGTCGGCTGCGGCGGCCCGCTCAGCCGCGACCGCGGGCTGATTCTCTCGCCGCCGAACCTGCCCGGCTGGGACGAGTTCCCCGTCGCCGCGCTCGTCCGCGAGCGGCTCGGCGTGCCCGTGCTGCTCGACAACGACGCCAACGCCGCCGCGCTCGGCGAGCGCGAGTACGGCGCGGGGCGCGGCGCGGACAACCTCGTCTACGTCACCATCTCGACGGGGATCGGCGGCGGCATCATCGTGAACGGCCGCCTCGTCCACGGCGTCGGCGACGCGGCGGGCGAGGTCGGGCACATGGTGGTCGAGCCCGGGGGGCCGCCCTGCGGCTGCGGCGCGCGCGGCTGCCTCGAAGCGCTCTGCTCCGGCACGAGCATCGCGCGGCGCGCGGCCGAACGCCTAGCCGGCGGCGGCCGAACCTCGATGCTGCTCGAAGGCGGCGGCGGCTTGGAGGGGATCACGGCGCGCGCGGTCGCCGAGGCGGCGCGGGCCGGCGACGCGGTGGCCGGGGAGGTGTGGGACGAGACCGTCGCTTACCTCGCCCTCGGCCTCGGCAACGTCGTCGCGGCGCTCGCGCCCGAGGCCGTCATCCTCGGCGGCGGCGTCTCGACGGCCGGCGACCAGCTGCTGGTTCCGCTGCGCGAACGCATCCGCCGGTCTGTTAAGATAGCGCCGGTCGAAGAGGTGCGGATCGTGCAGGCCGAACTCGGCGGCGACAGCGGGGCCTACGGCGCGCTGCTGCTCGGGCGGCAGGCGTGGGCCGCGCAGCAGGCGCACGGCGGCGCGGCTTCGTCCCGCGGCTGAAGGGGCCGCGCGACCGCGCGCCGCCTCCGGAGTTCAACCCACCCGACGTTGAGGAACCACTCGCGCATGAAGCAGACCACAGGGGCGTCGCGCGCCCGGCTCGGCCGCGCGGCCCTCGCCCTGCTGTTCTCGTTCTCGCCGCTCGCCTCGGCCGCGCCGGCGCAGACGCGGC
>DATMVI010000655.1:0-7303 GCA_035563275.1 Pyrinomonadaceae bacterium | reverse complement strand
TCGCCTGCGGCGCGCCGCACCCTCCGACCGAAAATCAGGAATCAAAAGTCTGAAATCAACCGTCCCCGCGCTGTGCCTCTGCGCCTGCGCGCTCTTGGCCGCGGGCGGCGAGGCGGCGGCGCAGCGGCGCGCGGACTACACCAACCCGGTCGCGGCCGGCGACTACCCCGACCCGTCCGTCATCCGGGTGGGGCGCGACTACTGGGCGACGGCGACCTCCTCCGAGTGGGCGCCCGAGTTCCCCATCCTCCACTCGCGCGACCTCGTCAACTGGGAGACCGTCGGCACGGTCTTCCCCACGCGGCCCGCGTGGAGCGTGGGCAACTACTGGGCCCCGGAAATCTCGCAGCACCGCGGCCGCTTCTACGTCTACTACACGGCGCGCAAGCGCGGCGGCCCGCTCTGCGTCGCCGTCGCCACCGCCCGCCGCCCGGCCGGGCCTTACACCGACCACGGCCCGCTCGTCTGTCAGGAGGTCGGCTCCATCGACGGCTTCCCCGTCACCGACGAGGCGGGCCGCCGCTACCTGCTCTGGAAGGAGGACGGCAACAGCAAGAGCCTGCCGACGCCCATCTGGGCGCAGAGGCTTTCGGCCGACGGCACGCGCCTCGTCGGCGAGCGCCGCGAAATCCTGCGCAACACCGAGCCGTGGGAGAAGCACCCGACGCTGCCCTACGGCGACCTCGTCGAAGGCCCCGCGATAGTCCGCCGCGGCGGCTGGTTCTACATGTTCTACTCGGGCAACTTCTGCTGCGCGCGCGAGTGCAACTACATGGTCGGCGTGGCGCGCTCGCGCAAGCTGCTCGGCCCGTGGGAGAAGAACCCGGCCAACCCGATCCTCAGGGGCAACGACGACTGGAAGTGCCCCGGCCACGGCACGATCGTCACCGACGAGCGCGGCCGCGACTGGTTCATGTACCACGCGATGGACGCGAAGGACTTCGTCTACGTCGGCCGTCAGGCGCTCCTCGACGAAGTCATCTGGGGCGCGGACGGCTGGCCCACCATCAACGGCGGGCGCGGCCCCAGCGAGCGGGCGCGCTCGCCCTACGGCGTGCGCGAGACGAACGCCGACGAGCGCTTCTTCGACGACTTCCTCGCGCCTCGCCTGCGGCCCGGCTGGCAGTGGCCGCACGCGGCCGTCCCCGGCATGCGCGTCGAGTCGCGCCGGCAGGGCTGGCTCGTGCTGACGCCGAACGCGGCGCAGGGCGAAAGCCCCGTCGGGGCGGTTGTCGCGCGCTCGACGACCGACGGCGACTACGAGGCGACGACCGTCGTCGAGACCGGCCCGCGCGGAGGCGGCGCGGCGGGCCTCTCGGCCTTCGGCGACATGGAGAACGCTCTGGGGGTGAGCGTCGGCGGCGGGCGCGTCACGCTCTGGCGGAGGGAGAAGAACGAGCACCGCGAGGTGGCGAGCGTTGACGCGCCGCGGGGCGCGGCCGTCCACCTGCGGATGCGCGCGCGCGAGGGCCGCCGCTACCGCTTCGCCGTGAGCGGCGACGGGCGCGACTGGCGCGACGTGGGCGAAGAGCAGGACGGCAGCTACCTGCCGCCGTGGGATCGCGGCGTGCGCGTCGCGCTCACGGCCGGCGGCGGCGCGGGGCGCTTCGGGTTTCTGCGCGTCGAGCCGAGGTGATTGCGGGTCGGGGGGCGTCCCCGTTCGGGAGAACCACGAATCCGCAATCCGCGATCGAATAAAACTACCGGAGAGGAACGACATGAAATCGTTTGTTGAGGGACGGCGGGTCGCTTCGTGCGTGCTGCTTTCGTTGGCGCTTCTGACGTTCGGGCTGGCGGGCTGCCGCAGGGAGGGCGGCGGCGAGGGCGGGGCGGCCGGGGGGGGCGGCGGCAAGCGCGTCGGCTTCTCGCAGACGGAGAACGACGGGCCGTGGCGCATCGCCGAGACGAAGAGCATGCAGGACGAGGCCGCCAAGCGCGGCTACGAGCTGATCGTCACCGACGCGCGCGGCGACACCGCCAATCAGGTCTCGAACCTCGAAGACCTCATCGCGCAGCGCGTGGACGCCATCTTCCTCGCCCCGCGCGAGGCGCAGGGCTTCGAGGGCCCGCTGCAGGCGGCGCGCGAAGCCGGCATCCCCGTCTTCCTCATCGACCGCGAGCTGAGCGGCGCGCAGGCGGGCCGCGACTACGTCACCTTCATCGGCTCGAACTTCATCGAGGAGGGCAAGCGCGCCGGCGAGTGGCTGGCGAAGCAGACCGGGGGCAAGGCCGGCATCATCGAGCTGCTCGGCACGGCCGGCTCGTCGGTCGCCAACGACCGCCATCAGGGCTTCGCCGACGCCATCAAGGGCCACCCCGAGATGCGCATCATCGCCTCGCAGGACGCCAACTTCACGCGCGCGCAGGGGCAGCGCGTGATGGAGAATCTGATTCAGGCGCACGGCAACGCCATCACCGCCGTCTACACGCACAACGACGAGATGGCGCTCGGCGCGATTCAGGCTCTGAAGACGCGCAACATGAACCCCGGCAAGGACGTGCTCGTCGTCTCGGTCGACGGCCAGAAGTCGGCGCTCGAAGCGATCCTCCGCGGCGAGATGAACGCCACCGTCGAGTGCAACCCGCGCTTCGGCCCCATCGCTTTCGACACGCTCGAAAAGTACCGCCGCAAGGAGGCCATCCCGCCCAAGATCATCGTCCCCGACCGCTTCTTCGACGCCTCGAACGCGCAGCAGTTCGTCAACGATGCGTACTGAAAGGGAGTAGTCAGTAGACAGTAGTCAGTAGACAGTAGCGCCCCGCGCCGCTGACGCTGACGCCGACACGCGAACCGCCCGCCGCCGAAGGTCTTCCTACTGTCTACTGGCTACTGTCTACTGTCTACTTGAGCTTATGAGCAACGAACCTCTCCTCCGCATGGAGGGCATCACGAAGGTCTTCTCGGGCGTGGTGGCGCTCGACGGGGTGGACTTCACGCTCGAGCGCGGCGAGGTGCACGCGCTGGTGGGCGAGAACGGGGCGGGGAAGTCCACGCTCATTAAGATCATGACGGGCGCGTACCACCGCGACGGCGGGCGCGTCTTCCTCGAAGGGCGCGAGGTCAACTTCCGCTCGCCCGAGGACGCGCAAGGGGAGGGCGTCGTCGCCGTCTATCAGGAGGTCAATCTGCTGACCTTCCGCACCGTCGCCGAGAACATCTTCCTCGGCCGCGAGCCGCGCCGCCTCGGCCTCATCGACTGGAAGCGGATGAACGCGGAGGCCGGCGACGTGCTCCGCCGGCTCGGCCTCGACATTGACCCGCGCGCCACGCTCGGCGACCTCAACATCGCCCTGCGCCAGATGGTCGCCATCGCGCGCGGCGTCTCGTTCGGCGCGAAGGTCGTCGTCCTGGACGAGCCGACCAGCTCGCTCACCGAGCACGAGGTCTCGATCCTCTACGACGTGATCCGCCGGCTCAAGGCCGAGGGCGTCGGCGTCGTCTACATCAGCCACCGCTTCGACGAGCTGTACACGGTCTGCGACCGCGTGACGATCCTGCGCGACGGCAGGTTCGTCGCCGCGCGCCCGCTCGCGGGGCTGGAGAAGATAGACCTCGTCTGCCTGATGCTCGGCAAGCAGCGCGACGAGCTGCGGCGCGGCGGCGCGACCGCCTTCGGCGGGCACCGCGAGGGCGGCGAGGCGCCCCCGCTCCTGCGCGCCGAGAACCTCACGCGCGGGCGCAAGCTCAACGGCGTGACGGTCGAGGCGGGCCGCGGCGAGATCGTCGGCATGGCCGGCCTCTTGGGGTCGGGGCGCACGGAGACGGCGCGCGCCATCTTCGGGGCCGACCCCGTGGACGAGGGAACCATCTACCTCGACGGCGAGCAGTTGAAGCTCGGCGCGCCGGGCGACGCCATTCGCGCCGGCCTCGCCTTCCTCACCGAAGACCGCAAGGCCGAGGGCATCATCCCCGAGCTTTCGGTGCGCGAGAACCTGACGCTGGCGGCGCTGCCCGAGATGAGCCGCCTCGGGGTGGTCTCGCGCGCGCAGCAGGACGAGGTGGTCGGGCGTTTCATGAAGCGGCTCGGCATCAAGGCTTCGAGCGCCGAGCAGAAGATCAGGGAGCTTTCGGGCGGCAACCAGCAGAAGGTTCTGCTGGCCCGCTGGCTCTGCAAGAACCCGAAGTTCCTCATCCTCGACGAGCCGACGCGCGGCATAGACATCGGCGCGAAGGGCGAGATACAGGCGCTCATCAACGAGCTGGCCGAGTCGGGGCTCGGCGTCCTGATGATCTCCTCGGAGCTCGAAGAACTCGTCGAGGGCAGCTCGCGCGTCGTCGTCATGCGCGACGGCCAAGCGGTCGCCGAGCTGCGCCGCCCCGGCATCTCGCAGGACGACATCATCCACGCGATGGCGGAAGGGAAAGAGGAAGTAGACGGTAGTCAGTAGCGCCCCGCGCCGCTGACGCTGACGCCGACACGCGAACGGTTCTTTAGCGACTGTCTTGCTACTGACTACTGACTACTGACTACTGACTACTGTCCACTTGCTCCGAGGAGTTTCCGATGTCGAACGCAGCGCAGGCAATCGGGGCGGGGGCGCGGGGGCGCGGGCGGCTGGCGGACTACGCGCCGACCTACGGGGCGCTGGCCGCGCTCGTCCTGCTCGTCGCCGCCAACTCCGCCCTCACGCCGAATTTCCTCGACGTGAACAACTTCCGCAACATCCTGCTGCAAGTCTCGCCGACGGTGCTCGTCGCCGTCGGCATGACCTTCGTCATCGCGACGGGCGGGATCGACCTGTCGGTCGGCTCGGTGATGGCGATCGCGTCGGCGGTGGCGGCTGCGTCGCTCGACGGCGGGGCCGGCCTCGCCGTGCCGCTCGGGCTTCTGGCGGCCCTCGCGGCGGGCCTCTTCAACGGCGCGCTCGTCTCGGGCTTCCGCATCCAGCCGATCATCGTCACGCTGGCGCTGCTCATCTCGGGGCGCGGCGTCGCGCAGGTCTTGAGCGACGGCCAGCTCGTCCCGTTCAGCGATCCGTCGTTCGAGTTCCTCGGCCGCGGCGTCGTCGCGGGGCTGCCCGTGCAGGTCATCGTAATGGCGGTCGTCGTCGCCCTCGCCATCTTCGCGATGCGGGCGACGGCTTTCGGGCGCTACGTCGTCGCGGTGGGCGGCAACGAGGCGGCGTCGCGCCTCGCCGGCGTCAGGGTTCACCGGACGAAGATCACGGTCTACGCCCTGAGCGGGCTGCTGGCCGGACTGGCGGGCCTCATCGAGACGGCGCGGCTCGGGGCGAGCGACGCGCAGAAGGTCGGCCTCAACATCGAGCTCGACGCCATCGCGGCGACGGTCGTCGGCGGCACGCCTTTGACTGGCGGGCGCGCGACCGTCCTCGGCACGCTCGTCGGCGCGCTCATCATGCAGGTCATCACGACGAGCTTCAACATGAACGGCTTCGCCTACTCGTGGTCGCTCGTCATCAAGGCGGCCATCATCATCGTCGCCGTCTACATCCAGCGCCCGAAGCTGGTCTGACCGCAAGCGCCCGCGCGACCCTTCATGTCCTGCGCACGCCGAGGGCCGAAAACGTTCGCCGCGCGCGCCCTCCTGCGAGGCGCGCTGCTCGCCCTGTGCGTTGCGGCGTGCGCGCAGGCGCGGCAGGCGCTTTACACCAACCCGGTCATCGCGGGCGACTTCCCCGACCCGACGGTCGTCCGCGTCGGCGACGACTTCTGGGCGATGACGACCTCGGGCACGTGGGCGCCGCACTTCCCCGTCATGCGCTCGCGCGACCTCGTCAACTGGCGCGTCGTCGGCCACGTCTTCCGCCACAGGCCCGCGTGGGCGCGCGCCGACTTCTGGGCCCCGGAACTCACCCACGACCGCGGCCGCTTCCTCGTCTACTACACGGCGCGCCGCGACGAGGGGCCGCGCCGGACCGGGACGCTCTGCGTGGCGGTCGCCACCGCGCCGAAGCCCGAAGGGCCGTACACCGACCACGGCCCGCTCGTCTGCGAGATACGCGAGCTGAAGAACGTCGGCTCGATTGACGCCTTCCACGTCCGCGACGAGCGGGGCTCGCCCTACCTCGTCTGGAAGGCCGACGGCAACGACGCCGAACCCGACCAGCCGACCGTCATCTTCGCGCAGCCGCTCTCCGAGGACGGGACGAAGCTGCTCGGCGGGCGCCAAGAGATTCTGCGTAACGACGCGCCGTGGGAGCGCCACGTCGCCGAAGGCTCTTTCATCCTGCGGCGCGGCGGGTGGTTCTACCACTTTTATTCGGGCAACGCCTGCTGCGGCCGCGGGTGCGCCTACGCCCTCGGCGTCGCGCGCTCGCGCAGGCTGCTCGGCCCGTGGGAGAAGCACCCGCGCAACCCCATCCTCGCGGCCAACGACGAGTGGCAGTGTCCGGGCCACGGCAGCATCGTGACGACCGCGGACGGGCGCGACTTCCTGCTCTACCACTCGTACCGGCGGCGGCCGGACACCTTCAACGTCGGGCGCGAGTCGCTGCTCGACGAGGTGCGCTGGGGCGCGGACGGCTGGCCTTCGGTCAACGGGGGGCGCGGCCCTTCGAGCGCCGGGCCGTCGCCGCTCGGCGCGGCCGAGGCCGACGACGAGGCTGAAGTCTTCGACGACTTCGACGGCGCGGAGTTGGCCCCGCAGTGGCAGTGGCCGATGTTCGTCGCGCAGGCGGCGCGCGTCGAGGGCGGCCGCCTCGCGCTCACGCCCGTCTCGCACCCGAAGGGCGACCGCGTGGCGGCGGCCGTGCTGGCGCGTCCCACCGTCTCGGGCAGCTACACGGCGACGGCGCGCGTGGACGCGGCGGGCGCGGGCGCGGGGCTGGCCGCCTACAGTTGGCGCGACGCGGCCGTCGGCGTCACGGCGGCGCGCGGCAAGGTCACGGTCTGGCGCAGGGAGGGGCGCGCGCACAAGCGGGTCGCGTCGGCGAAAGCGCCGGCCGGCGCCGGCCTCCTCCTCCGCATGACGGCCGAGGGCGGCCGGAGCTACCGCTTCGCCTTCAGCGGCGACGGGCAAAGGTGGACTGAGCTGGGCGGGGCCGTCGAAGGCAGCCACGTCGAGGGCGCGCGCGTCGCCCTCACGGCCGCCGACGGCGCGGCCCGCTTCGACTGGGTAAGGATAAGGAACAGTAGACAGTAGACAGTAGACAGTAGGCGCTCCGCGCCGCGACGGCTGACGCCGGCACGCTGACGCCCCGATGCCGAAGGTCTTCCTACTGACTACTGACTACTGTCTACTGACTACTTCCGGAGGTTGCCATGTCTGAGGCGACGACTGTGGATGCCGGTTCGGTGCGTGGCGGGGCGGTGCGCGCGAGGGCGGCTTCGTTCCTCCAGCGG
>DATMVI010000654.1:0-5054 GCA_035563275.1 Pyrinomonadaceae bacterium | reverse complement strand
GTCCGTGGGCGCGGTGAGCGCGACGGCGGGCGCGGCGTTCGGGCCGGGCGCGGGCGGCGGGCCGACCCTGAAGCTGACCGGCTCGGAGACGCCCACCTGACCCCAACTGCTCGTCGCGTGCGCCGTGACGGAGTGCGTGCCGGCCGGCGCGTTCTGCCACGTGAAGCTCCACGGGCCGTAGGCGTCGGCGTTCGTCCCGCGCCCGAGCCACACGTCGCCGGCGTAGAAGTCGAGCCGCTCGATGCGCTCGTCGCTGCGGTTGTTGTTCGTCCGGGCCGAGGCCGTGAGCGTGACCGCGGCCCGCTCGTCGAAGGTCGCGCCGGCGGCGGGCGACGTGACGGCGGCCGAAGGCGCGCGGCGCACGAGGATGCTCGACTGCCACGCGACGGTCGAAGCGCCCGTCACGTCCACGGCCTTCGCCGTCAGGTTGTAAGTGCCGCCGGGCGCGGCCCAGTCGAACTGGTAGCGCCCTTGCGCGTCGGGCGTCGTGTCGGTGGCGACGAGCGCGGGCGGCGCGGGGGGCGCGCCGCCGCCGAAGGGGTCGACGGTCGCGGCGTAGAACTCGACGCGCGCGACGCCGTCGGGGTCGCCGGCCGCGACGACGAAGGGGATCGTGACCGGGTGGTCGAAGACGCTCGTCGTGGCCGGCGAAAGGATGTTGGCGACGGGCGTGGTGGCGACGTTCGAGTCGGCCGAGTCGCCCGCGGCGCTGTAGGCGCGGACGCGGAAGTAGTTCTGCGCCGACGAGCTGACGCCGACGCCTTCGGCCGAGACGGTGTCGGCCGGCAGTTGGCCGACGTGCGCGAAGGTCGCGCCGTCCGTGCCCTTCTCAAGTCGGAAGCCGGTCTCGTTCGAGCTGTTGTCGCGCCACGTGAGGCGCACGAGGCCGCCGCCGGGGCCGGTGTTGACCTGCTCGGCGAAGAGCTGCGAGGGCGGCGCGGGCAGGTCGCCGAAGTCGGGCGCGCCGAAGCGCGCGGCCCGCAGCGTCAGGCGGTGCGCGGCGTAAGGCGCTTCCGGGTAGAACTTCGCGTAAGAAAAGAGCGTCAGGCCGCCCGCGGCCACGACGAAGGGCGAGTCCTCGGGGAGCGGCGAGTCGGCGACGGCGAACTCTTCGAGCCGGACGTTCGAGGCCGAGACGCGCGCGGCGTAGATGTCCCCGCCCGACTGGCGCGGGAACGGGCCGCCGCGCTGATCGACCCAAGCGACGACGTACTGGTGGCCGTCCCACGCGACGGCGACGGCGGCCTGCGCCTCGGGGGCGTTGACGAGCGGCGTGCCGGCGGCCGTCGGGTCGGGCGAGGTGCCGTCGGGGTTGAGGCGGCGCGTGTTGATGTCGCCGCCGCGGCCCACGGGGTTGCCGTGCGTCCACGCGACGAGGGCGTGGCCGCCGCCGACGGCGAGGTGCGGCGAGCCGTCGTCGCCGGCCGTGTTGCCCGCGACGAAGGGGGCGGTGAAAGCGCCGTCGGCCGGCGAGACGAACGAGCCGAGGATGGAGCCGGGCGCGTCGTCGTGGTTGTTGTGGCGCTCCCAGACGACGAGCCAGCGGCCGCCGAAGGCGGCGACGCGCGGCGCGAAGTTGAAGAAGCGGTCGAGGGTGATGGGCGAGCCGACGACCGCGCCCGCGCCCGAGACGCGGACGGCCTTCGTCGTGCGAATCTGCGAGGTCTCCTGAAGGATGTTGACGACGAGGAAGTTGCCGTCGAGCCCGGCCACGTCCGGCGCGTCGCCGTTCATCACGAAGAAGGCGGGCGCGGCCGGCGGCCCCGACGAGGGCACGACGCAGGCGAAGGTCTGGCGCGCGCCGGTCGCCGAAGGCGCGTCCCACACGGCGAGGTAGGCGCTGCCGTTCCAAGCCACCGAGGGGTTGTTCGTCAAACCGGCTTCGGCGATGACGAACGGCTCCTGATCTACGGCCGCGCCGTTCGAGTCGAGGTGCTGGCCGAGGATGCGCGCGGCGCCGGAGGTCTGGCTGCGGAAGACGGCGAGGAAGCCGTTGCCGTTTGAGGCCAGCCGGGCCTCGCTCTGGCGCGGCGCGCCGAGGCCCGCCGTCACTTCCGGGGAGGCGACGCCCGCGGCCGAGACGAGCGCGGCGTTCACGTCGCCCGTGGCCGCGTCCTGCCACACGACCTGCGCGCCGCCGCCGGGCAGGGGCGCGACCGAAGACCAAGTCTGGTGGCGCGCGCCGGCGTCGAGCGTGACGCTGCCGAGCAACGCGCCCGCGGGCGAGACGCGCGCGAGGGCGATGTCGTCGCCGTCGAACTTGTAGGCGTTGTAGGAGACGAACCAGTTCGCGCCGTCCCAAGTGGGCTGCGCGGCGGCCTGCCCGCTCGCCGCGGGCGAGAGCTGGATGCCGGTCTGGTCGAGCGGGTCGCCGTCGCGCGAGACGCGCGTGGCCGTGCCGCCCATGACGGCGAAGAAGGTCTCGCCGTTCGAGGCGACCCGCGGCCGCACGCCGGGGCCGATCTGCTCGGGGCCGGGGCGCAGCGGGTTGAAGTTCGCGTCGAGCGGCATCGCCCACGCGGCCTGCACGCTGCCGACGTAGCCCTCGAAGGTCAGCATGTAGCGGTCGCCGGCGCGGGCGAGGTCGGGGAAGCTGAGGAACTGGCTGTGGTGGTTGTAGGCGACGCGGCCCTCGGGGTCGAGCACGCCGCCGTCGGGCGCGACGCGCGCGACGAAGACGCCGCGCGGGATCGACGTGCCCTCCGGCGGCAGGAAGTCCGTCCAGACGACGACCCAGTTGCCGGCCTCGTCCGTGATGACGTTCTCGGGCCACGCGCCGTTCTGCGCGTCGGAGGCGATGACGAACGGCTCGGCGTCGAGCACCGCGCCGTCGGGCGAGACGCGCGCGGCGACGATGTCGTAGGTGTGGCTGTACTGGTCGCGCGGCCGCTTGGTGAACCACGCGACGAGCCAGTTCTGCCCGTTCCACCCGACGCGCGGGTAGACCTGCCCGAACTCGGCCTGCGAGACGACGATGGGCGTGGTGTCTATGACGCGCCCCGCGGGGTCGAGGCGCGCGGCGTAGATGTCCGCGACGCTGCCGAGGCCGAGGCCGCCGTCCTGATCGAAGGCGACGATGCCGGCGCGGCTCTCTTCGTCGAGCACGGTGCGGTAGTCGGCCCAGACGGCGAGACGCGCGTCCGCGCCGGGGGCGACCTGCGGCTGCTCCTGACGGCCGGCGGCCGCGGCGTTGGCCGCGTCGCCGGGCAGCACGTAAGGCTCGACGAGCGCGGCCTGCCCGGCCGCGCCGCGCAGACCCGTGGCGGCGAGGCCGGCGGCGGCGAGGCAGACGAGGACAAAGATCAGCGCGCGCGCGCGCAGGCGAGGACGGGGCAAGCGGGGCATCGAAATAATCTTTCCGGGGAGCGCGGACAGTGAAGGGCTTCCGCGTGCCCCCGCCCGCGAGGGCACGCCGGCGGGAGCCGAAATAGTTTGTTCTTAATTCGACGGACGCTGTGGCCGCGCTGGAGGCCGGGCGTGCGTATCAACTTGTCGGGGCGAGGGCAGTAAATCCTCTCAGCGAGAGCAACCGTCGTGCCCCGTGGGGGACGGCCCGCGCGAACTCGGGCCGGGGACGCGCGGCGCGTCCCGCGGCGGCGCGTCGAACCGAAGGGGCGACGGCCGCGTGACCGTCCCGCGTCTTTAAGTTTAGGCCGAAGCCGAACAGAGCCGCGCGGGGGCGCAAAAATACATGGCAACGAGAGGCCGAAAGCCCCCGAGTGAGAACCGAAGCGGGATTAGTGTAGGGAGTTCGCGAAGCGACCGCTTTGATGTTCTCGCCGCCTCAGGGGGTGCTTGTCGCGGGGCGCGGGCGGGGAAGAATTTTTCGCGGCCCGCGCCTCCGCGTCGCCGGTGGTACGCCGTGGAACACCGCGCGGCCCGCCGTGTCTCACCGCGTAACACCGCGGGGCGGGGCTTTTGTCTATTGACCGTTTACGATTTACTATTCACCAAAATGGGCGGCAAAGTCATCTTCGACCGCGGAGAGCTGCGGCGCGTGCGCGAGAGTCTGCGCGCGGGTGGGCGGCGGCTCGTCTTCACGAACGGCTGCTTCGACCTCCTGCACGTCGGCCACGTCCGCTACCTCGCGCAGGCGCGCTCTCTCGGCGACGCGCTGCTCGTCGCCCTCAACAGCGACCGCTCGGTGCGCGCGCTCAAGGGGCCGGGCCGCCCTCTGACGACCGCGGCCGAGCGCGCCGAGGTGATGGCGGCGCTCGCCTGCGTGGACTTCGTGACGGTCTTCGACGAAGAGTCGCCGCGCGCGCTCATCGGCGAGCTTCTGCCGGACGTGCTGGTCAAGGGCGGCGACTACGCGCCCGCAGAGATACACGGGCGCGAGGAGGTTGAGGCGGCCGGCGGCCGCGTGCTCTCTCTGCCCTTCGTCGAGGGCGTCTCGACGACCGGCATCGTTGAGCGCGTCAAACGACTCCTCGCCGGCGAAGAGGCGCCGGCCTCCGCCCGCCCCCGCGCCGAAACGCGGGGCGGCGGGAACTAGCGCGAGGCGCGTATGCCGGGGGCGAAGAGGTCAGCGGCGAAGAAGGCGGCGGGCGTCGCGGCGCCGAAGCGGACTCGCCGCGCGGCGGAGAAGACCGACGACGGCCGCCACGTCATCGTTGACGGCCGCCGCTGGCGCGCGTCCGACCCGGCGCTACCGGAGGAGGAGCGACAGCGCCTCGTCAACGAGTTGATGGCCGCGCGCCGCGCCGTCGGCAAGGCCCTGCGCGAAGGCGACGCCGGGGCCGAAGCCGTCGCGCGCCGCCGCGTCCACGAAGCCAAAGTCGCCCTCGGCGAGCGCGGCCCGAAGTGGTGGGAGGAGGAAGAAAGTGCAGAAGTCAAAATGCGGAATGCGGAATGAAAGCAAGTCGTCTTTCACTCCGCATTCCGCGCTCTGACTTCTGCGCCCCGCATTATGAGTTCCCCGGTTGAATCAGTGACGTTGTTGCGTGGCGCGCTGGGGCGCGTGACCGAGGGGCCGGAGTTCCGCCGGCTGGCGGCCGAGGTCGCGCGCGGCGCGCGGGTGGTCTCGGTGGCGGGGCTGACCTCGGCCCCGGCGC
>DATMVI010000653.1:0-3992 GCA_035563275.1 Pyrinomonadaceae bacterium | reverse complement strand
GCTCTTTCATCTTTCGCCTGTTCCTTACGGGAATGATCCGCGCGGCCGCGGGGGGCTCAAGCCCCGGCACTTGCGCGGGCCACGCGTAGAGTTATTTCAGAGGGCGGCGCTCGGGCGGACGGGGATGCAAGGCTACTCCGCGCCGAAATTTTCGGCCGGCGCGGCGGCTCTCTGCCGGGTTGTGAGAGTTTTCGACTCGGCGGCTCGCTCGGGCGAATAAAACTGTAGTCGGAGACTTTTTGGTAGGCTGCCGCCAGTTGGGATGGAAACGCATTCTACTCGTCACGCCGCGTTCTGACAATGTTTTTTTAGATGCGGAGGCCGGCGCCCCGCCCGGCCTCCGTTACTCGGCGACGGGCTCGCCGAGCAGAACCACTTTGACCTCGTCTTCCGAGAGCGCTTCGATCTCGATGAGCGCCCGCGCGATCTCTTCGACGGCCTCACGGCCGGCGGCCCGGGACATGGCTTCGGCCATGCTGTCGACGGTGGGCGACTCGAAGAGGCTGCGCAGGGGCAACTCCACGCAGAAGATTTCTCTGACGTGAGAGAGGATTCGCGTGGCGAGCAGCGAGTGGCCGCCGAGGTCGAAGAAGTTGTCGTGGACGCCGACGCGCTCCACGCCGAGCAACTCCGACCAGATGCCCGCCACCACCTTCTCGACGGCCGTCCGCGGCGCCACGTACTCCGCGCCGCCACGCGACCCGCCCGCGTCCGGCGCGGGCAGGGCCTTGCGGTCAACCTTGCCGTTGGGCGTCAAGGGCAGCGCGTCGAGGAAGACGTATGCCGACGGCACCATGTACTCGGGCAGGCGCCCGCGCAGGTACTCCCGCAGCCCGCCCGCTTCGGCGGCCCCGGCCGCCGCCACGTAGGCGACGAGCCGCTTGTCGCCGGCCACGTCCTCCCTGACGACGACGGCGCACTCGCGCACCGCGGGGTGCTCGCCCAAAGCCGCCTCGACCTCGCCCGGCTCGACCCGGTGCCCGCGGAGTTTCACCTGCTGGTCGAGCCGCCCCAAAAATTCTATCTGCCCGTCGGGCCTGTAACGGCACACGTCGCCCGTCCGGTAGAGCCTCTCGCCCCCCCCGCCCGAGAACGGGTCGGGGACGAACCGCTCGGCCGTCAGGCCGGGGCGGCCGAGGTAGCCGCGGGCGAGGCCGTCGCCGCCGATGTAGAGTTCACCCGCCACGCCGAAGGGCACCGTGCGTAGGCCGCGGTCGAGCAGGTAGATTCGGGTGTTCGAAAGCGGGCCCCCGATGGGGACGGTGGCGCCCCCTTCCGGCACGCCTTCGACGAGGTGCCACGACGCGTAGGTGGTGCTCTCGGTGGGGCCGTAGACGTGGAGCAGCCGCACGGGGGCGCCGCGACTCAGAACCTCTTTGACCCACCTCGGCTCGACGGCCTCGCCGCCGAACAGAAGATTCCGTATCCCCTCGAAGGCCGACGGGGCCTCGCGCGCCATCTGGTTGAAGAGTGCGGTGGTGAGGAACAGCGTGGTGATCTTCTGCTCCCGTATCTGCCCCGCGAACAGGCGCGGCGAGAGGGTCACGTCCCGACTCACGATGACGAGGCGCGCGCCGTGTAGCAACGCGCCCCAGATTTCAAAGGTCGCCGCGTCGAAGGAGGAGTTTGAAGCCTGCGCGATGCGCTCGTCGGCACCGAGCGAGACGTAGTTCGTGTTGAAGACGAGGCGGTTGATGGCGTAGTGCGGGATGGAGATTCCCTTCGGCACCCCGGTCGAGCCCGAGGTGTAAATAACGTAGGCGAGGTTAGAGGGGTCAACCGGGAAACGGGGGTCGGCGTCCGACTCATCCTCCGTCCGCTCGCGTGCCGCGTCGAGGCAGAGCGTGCGGGCCGGCCCCGGCAGTCGCCCGCTGAGCGCCGAGTCGGTGAGCAGCACCTCGGCCCCGGAGTCTTCGAGCATGAAGCGGAGGCGCCCCTCGGGGTAAGCGGGGTCGAGCGGGACGTAACAGCCGCCCGCCTTGAGCACCGCGAGCAGCGAGACGACCAACTCGGGCGAGCGCTCTAAAAGGATGGCGACCCTCGACTCGGGGCCGACGCCGAGCCTTCGGAGGCGACGGGCGAGCCGGTTGGCCCGCGCGTTGAGTTCCGCGTAGGTGAGCCGTTCGCCGTCGCCCGCAACGGCGACGGAGTCGGGCGCGCGCCGGACTTGCTCCTCGAAGAGTTGATGCGCGCAGAGGTGGCGCGGGTACTCGCGCGCCGTGTCGTTGAATTCGACGAGCAGGCGGCGCCGCTCCTCGTTCGTCAGCAGCGGCAGCTCGGAGAGGCGTCTGCCGGGGTCGGCGGCGACGCCGGCGAGCAGCACGCCGAAGTTGTCGCTCATGCGCCGGATGGTCGTCGCGTCGAAGAGGTCTGTGCTGTACTCGAAGGAGGCCGAGAGTCCGCCTTCACCCTCGGCCATCATCAGGGTGAGGTCGTACTTCGCCGTCGCGCGCTCGACTTCAAACTGACTCAGCGTCACGCCGGGCAGCCGCGGCTCGGCCCGCGGCGCGTTCTGCAAGGCGAAGGCCACTTGGAAGAAGGGCGCGTGGCTCAGGCTGCGCTCGGGCCGGAGTTCTTCCACCAGCTTCTCGAAGGGCACGTCCTGATGCGCGTACGCCTCCAGCGTGAGCGACCTCACGCGCGCGAGCAGTTCGTTGAAAGTCAGGTCGCCGTCGAGCCTCGTGTTGAGCGGGAGCATGTTGACGAAGAAGCCGATCAGCGGCTCGACCTCGGCCCGCTGCCGACCCGCGACCGGCGAGCCGACGACGACCTCCGGCTGCCCCGTGTAGCGGTAGAGCAGCGCCTTGAAGCAGGCGAGGAGGGTCATGTGCAGCGTGGCGTTCTCCCGCCGGCTTAAAGCCTTGAGCAACGCGGCGACGGGCCCCGGGATGTCGAACGTGAGAGTCCTTCCGCGGTGGGTCTGGGCGGCCGGGCGCGGCCGGTCGGTCGGCAGTTCCAGCACCGGCGGCGCGCCCGCCAGTCGCCGCCTCCAGTACGCGAGTCGTTTTTCGAGCGCCTCGCCGCCGAGCAGCCGGCGCTGCCAGTGCGCGAAGTCCGCGTACTGAATCGGGAGCGGCGCGAGCGGCGACGGCTCGCCCGCCGAGAACGCCCCGTAGAGCGCCGCCAACTCCTTGACGACCACGCCCAGCGACCAGCCGTCGCTGACGATGTGATGCATCGTCAGGAGGAGAACGTGTTCGACTTCGCGCAGTCGCACGAGGCGGGCGCGCACCAGCGGCGCGCGGGTCAGGTCGAACGGGCGGGCCGCCTCGCGGCGCGCCAGCCGCAGGGCCTCCGCTTCCCTCTCGCTCTCCGGCAGGCGGCTGAGGTCGGTGATGGGCAGGTCAAAATCCACCTCCGGCTCGACGACCTGTGCGGGCTCTCGCCCGGCGTCGCGGAAAGAGGTTCGCAGGACTTCGTGCCGCCTGACGATTGCGCGCAGACTTTCCGCCAGCGCCGCCGCGTCGAGGCGGCCGTCGAAGCGCAGGGCGACGGGGATGTTATAGACGGAGGTGTCCGGCTCGAACCGGCTCACGAACCAGAGGCGCAACTGCGCGAACGAGAGCGACAGCTCCCCGCCGCGCGGGACGCGCGTGAGGGGCGGAGACTCTAACGCCTCCCCTTCGGGCCGGGCCTTCAACACGCGCTCGGTTAGGGTCGCCACGCTCGGGGCCTCGAAGATCGTGAGCAAAGGCAGTTCCGCCCCTAAAGCGTCGCGCAGCCGCGACATCACCTGCGTGGCGAGCAGCGAGTGTCCGCCCAGCTCGAAGAAGTTGTCCTCGACGCCCACGCGCTCGACCCCCAACACCTCCGCCCAGATGCCGCACAGCACTTCCTCCTCTGGCGTGCGCGGGGCGACGTAGCCGCGGCCCGACGCCTCCCGCGAGGCGTCAGGCGCGGGCAGGGCCTTGCGGTCTACCTTGCCGTTAGGCGTCAAAGGCAGCGCGTCGAGCGTGACGAACTGCGAAGGCACCATCTGCCCGGGCAGACGC
>DATMVI010000652.1:0-8734 GCA_035563275.1 Pyrinomonadaceae bacterium | reverse complement strand
GTGGGGATGCGCTTCGCCAGCGGCGAGGCGGCCTTCGCGCAGTTCATCTACCTCGTGATGTTCTCCTACGCCTTCTTCTTCAAGGGCTTCACGGGCCTCTCCGTCGCCGTCGGCTCGATCGTCACCCTCTTCGTCGTGATGCAGCTCACGGGGCGCGTCAACTGGGCCGAGAAGTTCTCGCCGAAGAAGCCGGCCGCTGAAGCCCACTAGCGCGCGCCGGCGCGGGCGCGGGCGGGCGTCGGCGTTGTAAGATGGCCCCGACTTACGAACAAAGTATCAAGGGGGCTGAGTTTGAACCACGGGCAGTTTATCTGGAAGCCGGGCCGGAGGATGCGGCTCGACGATTTCGACCCCGGCTTCACGGGGGGCTTCGGGGGCGAGCGGGACGCGGCCGAGAGCATGGAGAGGGACTGCGCCGAGCTGGCGAAGTATCAGGACTTGCTCATGGCGCACGAGACCTACGGCGTGCTCGTCCTCTTTCAGGCGATGGACGGGGCCGGCAAGGACTCGACCATCAAGCACGTGATGTCGACCCTCGACCCGCAGGGGTGCGAGGTCAAGATGTTCAAGAAGATGACCGAGAAGGAGGTGCGCCACGACTACCTCTGGCGGGCCTCCGGGGCGCTGCCGGCCAGAGGCCAGATCGGCATCTTCAACCGCTCCTACTACGAGCACCTGCTCGCCGACAGGCTCGACCCCGAGCATCTCGACGAGCAGCGCCTCCCCGAAGAGCTCAAGAAGCCGTCGGTCTGGGCGAGGCGCTACCGCCACGTCAACAACTTCGAGCAGTACCTCGTCGAGAACGGCATCCTCGTCCTCAAGTTCTTCCTCCACCTCTCGTTCGCCGAGCAGCGCGAGCGGCTGCTGGAGCGCACCACGCTGCCGGAGAAGAAGTGGAAGTTTTCGACGAGCGACATCGAGAACCGCGGCCGCTGGGGCGAGCACATGAAGCTCTACGAGGAGGTCTTCAACCGCACCAGCACGCGGCGCGCGCCGTGGCACATCATCCCGGCCGACCACCGCTGGTTCACGCGCGCCGCGGTCGCCTCAGTCGTCGCGGCCAAGCTCAAATCCCTGCACAAGCGGTACCCCGTGCCGGACGCCGCGCAGCGGAAGGAGATGGAGAAGGCGCGGAGGCTTTTGGAGAAGGAGCGCGGGGCGGGGGAGTGAGCGCGCCGGTCAGGGCCGGCTCACGAGGCCCTTGCTGATTTGATACTCGCCGCGGAGGAAGGCGTCCCACGCCTTGATGGACGGCGAGGTAGCGCGCTTCTTCTCCGGCCCCATCTCGCCGTAGGTCTCGGCGCTGCCCTCGGGGATGAAGATCGGGTCCCAGCCGTGGAGGTATTCGCCGCGCGCGGCGGGCGCGACCTCGCCGCGCGTCTCGCCGCGGTAGGTGTGGATGCGCCGGCCGTCGCAGTAGCCGATGACGGAGACGGCCGTCGCCTCGCGGCTGTCGCCCTCGTGCAGGAAGCCGCACATCCGCTCGCCGACCGCGTCCCAGATGATCTTGCCGATGCCGCCGGGCAGCCCCGGCAGGGCCGTCATGTAGAGCCCGCCGTGCTCGACCGTGCAGGGCAGCCCCGTGTAGCGGAACGCCTCCAGCGTCTTCGACCTGACGATCACGTCGATGTCCGGGTGGAGAATCTCGGTCACGTCGTGCTTGATGACGCCGAGGTCGATGTCCACGCCCGCCTCCCGCCTGAGGTAGTCGGCGTAGCCGAGCGCCTCCCTGACCTTGTGCTCGTTGGTGGAGACGAAATAGATCTTCATAGGAGCGCCTCGAGGAACTCGCCCATGCTCTTGGTCTTTTTAACCGGGTCGAGGTCGACGACGGTCACGTCCCACTGGGCGAGCAGCGTCCGCTGCACGTCGCCCGCGCCGAACGTGACGAGGTAGGCGATGGGCAGGCGGCTCACGTCGCGCTTCACACGGTCGCGCAGCTTGTGCAGCTTGTAGAGCATGTAGCGGATGTTGATGTCGTTCAGGCTGTAGCCGATGAACATGAGGCTCTTGCCGAGGATGTCGGCACGCAGCTTGATGTCGATGGCCGACTCGAACTCCAGCCGGTCGAAGTAGCTCGACTCGGTGAGGACGAGGCTGGCGTCGTCGCTGAACGTCCCGTGGAACTTGACGACGTGGGTGGCGCGCGGCGGCGCGACGGCGATGTCGTCGATGTTGGCGATGGTGTGGCAGGGCACTTCCCGCAGCTCGAAGGCGCGCTCGATGATGCGGTCGTAGTTCGTCGTGTAGATGAGCGGGAGGGCCATGTCGACGAGCGCCTGATGGGTGGCCGAGGCGCGGATGGCCTCGTCGGTCGGGTTGAACTGGCGATCCATCTCGCTGCGCAGCGGGCCGATGCTCCCCTTCATCGCGACGTAATACTCGGCCAGCTGGAGGTTGTTGCCGCTCACCTTGAAGACCTCCGGCGCGTAGTCGAGCTGCTTGGCGATGATGTCGATGAGTTTGTCCCACGGGGGCAGGCCGAGGGGGATGGAGAGGCCGGCCCCGACGAACGGGATCAGCTTGCCCTCCCTCCGCAGCTCGCGGAGATCGGCGAAATCCTTCGCGGACGACATCAACCCTCCTCCTCGTCTGGCGATTTTGTGGGGGCGGCCGGGCGGGCGTGAAAGGCCGCGCGCACGGCGCATCATACAGCAGACCCGCGCCGCCGGTCAGTTTTTTTCGCGGCCGGCCCGCGCCGAAGCTGCCGGCGCAAACGGGTGCGCCGCGAGAAACCGAACACAGGCTTCTCGCGGCGCACCCGCGTGTGGTCGCACGGCCGGCGGCTTCAGGCGCTCGCCGACTTCTCCGCGGGCCTCCAGCGCAGCACGGGCCTGCGCGCGGCCGCGGCCTCGTCGAGCCGGCCGATGCGCGTGGTGTGCGGGGCGTTGAGGACGGTCTCGGGGTCTTCGAGGGCCTCGCGCGCGATCTCCTTCATGGCCTCGACGAACTGCTGAAGCTCGGAGCGTCCGACGGATTCGGTCGGCTCGATGAGCATCGCGCCCTGCACGATGAGCGGGAAGTAGATGGTCATCGGGTGGAAGCCGTAGTCGATGAGCCGCTTGGCGATGTCGAGCGTGTGGACGCCCTTGCGCGACTGCCGCTTGTCGGTGAACAAGACCTCGTGCATCGGCGGCGGGCCGAAGGGCTTGTCGAAGGTGTCGGCGAGGCCGTGCGCGATGAAGCGGGCGTTGAGGACGGCGGCCTCGGTCGCCTCGCGCAGCCCGTCGTTGCCGTGCGTCAGGATGTAGGAGAGCGCGCGCAGGTGCATGCCGAAGTTGCCGTAGAAGGCTTTGACGCGGCCGACGGACTGCGGGCGATCGGAGTCGAGCGCGAAGCGCGCGCCCGCGCCCTCGCCGCCGACTTTGACGACGCGCGGGACGGGGAGGAAGGGGTCGAGCTCGGCCGTGCAGCAGCAGGGGCCGGAGCCGGGGCCGCCGCCGCCGTGCGGGGTCGAGAAGGTCTTGTGCAGGTTGAGGTGGATCACGTCCACGCCCATGTCGCCGGGGCGCGCCACGCCGACGAGCGCGTTCATGTTGGCCCCGTCCATGTAGACGAGGCCGCCGGCGTCGTGGATGATGCGGCAGATTTCGACGATGTTGCGCTCGAAGACGCCGGTCGTGTTCGGGTTCGTCAGCATCAGGCCCGCCACGTCGCCCGAGGCGCACAGCTCGCGCAGGTGCGAGAGGTCGGTCAGCCCCTCGTCGGTCGAGCGGATGGTCTTGACCTTGAAGCCGGAGAGGTGGGCGGAGGCCGGGTTGGTGCCGTGCGCCGAGTCGGGGATGAGCATCACGTCGCGCTTCGGCTGGTCGCCCTCGCCCGCGCCGTCGCGCGCGTCGAGGAAGGCGCGGATCATCATCACGCCGGTCAGCTCGCCGTGCGCGCCGGCCGCCGGCTGCAACGAGACGCCGGGCAGCCCCGTGATCTCGGCCAGATGCTCCTGCAACTCGTGCATCACTTCGAGCGCGCCCTGCGCGTCCTCCTCGGCGGCGAGCGGGTGGAGGTTGGCGAAGCCCGGGATGCGCGCCACCTTCTCGTTCAGGCGCGAGTTGTACTTCATCGTGCAGGAGCCGAGCGGGTACATGCCGAGGTCGATGTTGTAGTTCCACGTCGAGATGCGCGTGAAGTGGCGCACCACGTCCGGCTCGGAGAGTTCGGGCACGCCTTCGAGGTCGTCGTCGCGGCGCAGCTCGGCCGGCAGCAGCTCGTCGGCCGGCGTCTCGTCCACGTCGAGCGCGGGCAGGCGGTAGCCGCGCCTCCCCGTCTGCGAGCGCTCGAAGCTGAGCGCCTCGTTCTGCGTGATGTGCGGTGTGGCTTTCAGAACCATAAATTAAGTCCGGGGTCTGGGGCCGGGAGTCCGGGGCCGGGAGCAGGAACTTGTCTCGACTCCGGACTTCAGCCCCCGGACTCCAGACTGTTTTTGAGTCCCTCGACGAGCGCGTCGATGTCGGCGCGCTTGTTCGTCTCGGTGACGCAGACGAGGAAGTCGTTCGGGCGCCCGGGAAAGTAGCGGGAGAGCGGGAGGCCGCCCGTGACGTTGCGCTCCGCGGCGAGACGGCGCAGGAGCCCTTCGGCCGCGGCCGGCGCGCGCACCACGAACTCGTTGAAGACGGGCGCGGAGTGGGGGAGCGAGAAGCCTTCGAGCGCGGCTATCCGGCGGCGCGCGTAGGCGGCCTTCTGCGCGCACTGCGCGGCGACCTCCTGCAAGCCCCTCCGCCCCATCGTCGTCAGGTAGATGGTCGCGGCCAGCGCGATCAGCCCCTCGTTGGTGCAGATGTTCGACGTGGCCTTCTCGCGGCGGATGTGCTGCTCGCGCGTCGCCAGCGTCAGGACGAAGCCCCGGCGCCCCTCTTTGTCGTAGGCGACCCCGGCGAGCCTCCCCGGCAGCTGGCGAGCGTACTGCTCGCGCGTCGCGAAGAGGCCGACGTAAGGGCCGCCGAAAGAGAGGGGCACGCCGAACGACTGGCCCTCGGCGACGACCACGTCCGCGCCGCACGCGCCCGGCGAGCGCAGCAGCCCGAACGAGGCGCCCTCGGTGACGACGGCGACGAGCAGCGCGCCGACCGCGTGCGCCCGCTCGGCCAGACCCTTCAGGTCTTCGATTGAGCCGAAGAAGTTCGGCGACTGCACGACGACGGCCGCCACCGTCTTGTCGAGCGCCGCGCCCTCGCCCACCTCGGTGCGCCCGGTCTCCTCGTCGAAGCCGAGCCGCTGGAGCTCGACGCCGGCGTGCGCGACGTAAGTCTCGGCGACCTTCAGATACTCCGGGTGAACCGCGCCGGAGACGAGCACGCGCCGCCGCCGCGTGACGCGCTCGGCCATCAGCACGGCCTCGGCCATCGCCGTCGAGCCGTCGTACATCGAGGCGTTGGCCACGTCCATCCCCGTCAGCTGGCAGACGAGCGTCTGGAACTCGAAGATGGCTTGCAGCGTGCCCTGCGAGATTTCGGGCTGGTAGGGCGTGTAGGCCGTGAAGAACTCCGAGCGCTGGATGAGGCTGTCGACGATGGTCGGCGCGTAGTGCGAGTAGGCCCCGGCGCCGAGGAAGCTGGGCCGGCGCGCGGCCGAGTTGCGCGCGGCCATCTGCTCGAAGCGTTCGAGCAGCTCGATCTCGGAGAGCGCGGCCGGGGTGTCGAGCGGGCGGGCGAGGCGCACGTCCTCGGGGATCGAGTCGAAAAGCCCCGCGGCCGAGTCGAGGCCGAGGGCCCCGAGCATCTCCTGCCGCTCCTCCGGCGAGTTCGGGATGTAGCGCACTTCGTTTAACTACTCCGCGTCCGTCTGGACGAAGTCTTCGTACTCTTTGGCCGAGAGCAGTCCGTCGATCTGGCTCGCGTCGGCGATGCGGACGCGCACCATCCAGCCCTCGCCGTAGGGGTCTGTGTTGACCTTCTCCGGCTCGTCCTGCAAAGACTCGTTGACCTCGACGACCTCGCCGCCGACGGGCAGGAACAACTCCGAGACGGCCTTGACCGACTCGACCGACCCGAACGACTCGTGCCCGCCGAACGAGTCGCCGACCTTCGGCAGCTCGACGTAGACCACGTCGCCCAGCGAGTTCTGCGCGTGGTCGGTGATGCCGACCGTCCCCGTCTCGCCCTCGACGCGCAGCCACTCGTGATCCTTGCTGTAATGCAGTCCGTCAGGAATGTTCGACATGAAACCTCCGGGGAAGTGGACAGTAGTCAGTAGACAGTAGCCAGTAGAAAAACCTTCACTCAGGAACCTTGAGAGTGTCGGCGTCGGCCGCCGCGGCGCGGAGCCTACTGACTACTGTCTACTCCTCTTGTAGAACGGCGTCGGCACGATCTGCGCGCCGACGAGGCGGCCGCGCACGTCGATCTGGATCGGCGTCCCAACCTCGGCGTGCTCGGCGGGCAGGTAGGCCATCCCGATGTTCTTCTTGAGGTAGGGCGCGGGGCTGCCCGAGGTGACGTGGCCGACCTTGCGGCCGCCGACGTGTACGTCCTGCCCGTCGCGCGCGATGCCGCGCTCGGTGACCTCGAAGCCGACGAGCCGGCGCCGGACGCCTTCCTCTTTTTGCTTCGCCAGAGCCTCGCGGCCGGTGAAGTCGCCCTTGTTCAGCTTCGTGATCCAGCCGAGGTTGGCTTCGAGCAGGGTCGTCTCCTCGGTGATCTCGTGGCCGTAGAGGGCCATGCCGGCTTCGAGCCGCAGCGTGTTGCGCGCGGCAAGGCCCGCCGGCAGCGTGCCCTCGGGCGTGCCGTAGCGGCCGGCGTCGAGCATCCTGTCCCACAACCGCTCGGCCTCGTCCGGCGCGGCGTAGACCTCGAAGCCGTCCTCGCCCGTGTAGCCGGTGCGCGAGATGACGGCGGGCACGCCGTCCACCCGGCCCTCGCGGAAGTGGTAATACTTGATCTCTTCGAGCGGCGCGTCGGTCAGTTGTTTGAGGATGGAGACGGCGTCCGGGCCTTGCAGGGCGAGCTGGCAGAAGTCGGCGCTGCGGTTCGTCAGCTCGACCGACTCGCCCGACTTGCGCGAGCTGATCCAGTCCCAGTCCTTGTCCGTCGTCGAGGCGTTGACGACGAGCAGCAGGCGCTCGGGGCCGAAGCGGTAGACGAGCAGGTCGTCGACGACCGTCCCCTCCGGCGTCGTCAGCGCCGAATACTGCGCCTGACCGTCCACGAGCTTCGAGGCGTCGTTCGAGCAGAGGCGGTTGACGAAGGCGACGGCGTCGGGCCCGCGCACCTCGATCTCGCCCATGTGTGAAACGTCGAAGAGGGCGGAGCGGGTGCGCGTCCGCAGGTGCTCCTCGACCGTGCCGGCCGGGTACTGGACGGGCATGTCCCAGCCGCCGAACTCGACCATGCGGCCGCCGAGGCGGCGGTGCGCGGCGTTCAGGGGCGTCTGCTTGAGAGGGGCGGCGCTCACACTCGTCTCCACGTGACTGCCGGCGGCTCGGGTCGCTCGAATGTGTTAAGTGAACTTGAAGCACGAAACCTAACACGCCGCGCGAGAGGGCGTCAAGCGAGTCCCGCGCGCGCCCGCGGGCTTCAAAAAGCGGGCCGGCGGGGCGCGAGAAACGGGCCGGCCGCGCCGCCGCCGATGAAATCTTTTAGCGCCGCCGGACACCTATAGGCGACCGAACGTCTCGCCGCACGGGACGGGGAAAAGAGCCGCCCGTCGGCCCCGCGCCTCACGCGCATCTCCCGTCGGCGGGCGCCTCCCCGGCCCACCTCATCGCGTCTCGCGGGCCGGGGCAAACCCTCCGGTTGGAGGCCCGCCGGGGACGACCGCGCCCGGCGGGCCGCACGCCCCAACCCCACCCGCGGCCCTCACGAAAGGAGATCAACTCACCATGCCTCCAGTACCGACCAGCGAACGGCTCGCCGTCTACGGGTTGAAGGAGCCGCCGCGCGGCCAAGTCCGCGCGCTCCGCCTCAGGCGCGGGCAGAGGCTCGAACTCGACCGCCGGAGACTGCCGGCCGGCGTGCGCGTCGAGCTGGCCCGCCCGCGGACGCTCGCCGACCTCAAGGTGATGGTCGGCGCCCCCGACCGTGCCTTCCGGCGGCCGGCGCGGGCCACCAACTTCAACCTGCCGGGCGTGACCGACAAGTCCGCGCGGGCCCTGACGCGCACGCAGCACCTCAGCTTCCGCGACGCCATCAGGGCGTTCGTCTTCGGCCACTCGGCGACGCTCACCGCGAACGACCGGAAGATGGTCGAGTCCCTGATGAACCTGAAGGTGGTGGTCGTCGACATCCCGATCTTCCAGCTCGCGGACATCTTCGTCGCCAGCGGTTCGACGCTCGTCGTCGAGCCGGGGGCGGTGCTCTTCGCCAACAACATCACGGTCGAACAGGGCGGCGTCATCACCTTCGGCGACTATTGCAAGATCGACTGCAACAGCTTCACCGGGCTGTGAGCCTGCGGCTCAGGTTCGGTTCAGGAGGAAAAGAAGATGAGTAACATCATGGCGCAAGGCAGCGACGGCCAGAGCGGCACGCCGGGCACGCCGGGGACGGCCGGGGGGGCCGGCTCGGGCGGCGCGGGCGGAAACTGCACGGGGTGGTGGAACCCCTTCCCCGACACCCCTCCGACCGGCGGCGGGCCGGGCACGACGGGCGGCAACGGCTCGGCCGGCTCCGGCGGGTCGAACGGCTTTGCCGGGGGGACGCTGGTCATGCAGTTCGTCGAATTCATCACCGGCCTGAACGTGGAGGCGCGCGGCGGGCGCGGCGGCAACGGCGGCAACGGCGGCGCCGGGGGCCCCGGCGGG
>DATMVI010000651.1:0-3862 GCA_035563275.1 Pyrinomonadaceae bacterium | reverse complement strand
AGGCCACTCGCTGCTGGCCACGCAGGTCGTCAGCCGCCTGCGCGACTCGCTCGGCGTCGAGTTGCCGCTCTACGCGCTGTTCGAGAGGCCGGTTCTTTCGAGCTTTACCGAATTCGTCGAAGGGGCGCGCGGCGCGGCCGGCGCTCAACAGTTCAGGATCGAGCCCGCGCCGCGAGACGAAAAGCTGCCGCTCTCTTTCGCGCAGGAAAGGCTCTGGTTCCTGTCTCAGCTCGAACCCGAAAGCGCCTCCTATTACATCCCGCGGGCGCTCAGGGTCAAAGGCCCGCTCAGCGTCGAAGTGCTGGAACAGACCTTCACCGAGCTCATCCGCCGGCACGAGGTTTTGCGCACCACCTTCCCCTCCGCCGAGGGGCGTCCGTTTCAGCTCATCCACGAGCCGTACCAGTTTCGCGTCTCCGTCGTCGACATCACGTCGGAGGACGAAAGCGAGCGCGAGCGCAAGGTTCAGGAGCTCATCGTCAAAGAGGGGCAGGAGCCGTTCGACCTTGCGCAGGGCCCGCTGCTTCGCGTCAAAGTCCTGCGGCTCGGCGCGGACGACAACGTGATGCTCCTGACCGAGCACCACTTGGTTCACGACGGCTGGACGCAGGGCGTTCTGATCCGGGAATTCCTCACGCTCTACCGGGCTTTCGCGAGCGCGGAGCCTTCGCCGCTGCCGCAGCTCCCGTTTCAGTTCGCCGACTTCGCCTTCTCGCAGCGCCGGTGGATGCAGGGCGAGGAGGTGCAGCGGCAGTTCGGCTACTGGCGCGAGAGGCTCGCGGGGGCCGAGGAGCTGCTGCATCTGCCGACGGACTACCCGCGCCCCTCCACCAAGACGTTCCGGGGAGAGCTGCTCATCCTCGAAATCCCTGAAGAGCTCGGTGACGGGCTGCGCGAATTCAGCCGCAGGGAGGGCGTCACGCTCTTCATGACGATGCTCGCCTCCTACTTCGCGCTGCTCCACCGCTACACGCGGCAGGAGGATATTAGCGTCGGCTCGGTCATCGCTAACCGCAGGGTGCGGGAGTTGGAGAACCTGATCGGGATGATCGTCAACACGGTCGTCCTGCGCGCAGACCTCTCCGGCAACCCGCCCTTCAGAACCTTTCTGGAGAGGGTCAGGGAGGTCTGCCTCGGGGCTTACGCCAACCAAGACCTGCCGCTCGAGAAGGTGGTCGAGATGATGCGCCCCGAGCGCAGCCTCGGCCACATGCCTCTGTTCCAGACGATGTTCGCCTTCATGGACGCGCCGACGCAGGAGCTGGAACTCCCCGGCCTGTCCATGGACATCATGGACTCGCACAACCACTCCGCCAAGTTCGACATCAGCATGATCGTGCTGCCGCACGCGGAGCAGTTGACGGGGCAGGAGCCCCGCCGCGCGGGCCGCGAAATCACCGCCCACTTCGAGTACAACGCAGACATTTTCAGCCGCGCCACCATCCTGCGGATGTGGGAGCGATACGTCCGCATCCTTCGGGCCGTAGTCTCGACGCCCGGGCTGAAGCTCTCCGAGCTGCCCCTGCTCGACGCCGAAGAGCGGCACCGCCTGCTCCACGCCTACAACGACACGCGAGACCCGCAGGCGCAGTCCGCGCCCCGCGCGCACGAGCTCTTCGAGCGGCAGGCGCGCAGCGCACCCGAAGCCCCGGCCGTCGTCGGCCCCGACGCGCAGCTCACTTACGGCGAGTTGAACAGCCGTTCGAATCAGCTCGCCCATTACCTGCTCGACCGCGGCATAGGCCCCGAGGACAGGGTGGCGCTCTGCCTGCCCCGTTCGCCCGAGCTCGTCATCGCGTCGCTCGCGGTCGTAAAGGCGGGCGCGGCCTTCGTCCCGCTCGACCCGGACTACCCGCAGGAGCGGCTTGAGTACATGGTCGAGGATTCGCGCGCGAAGGCTCTGCTGACTCTCGAAAGCTTCGCCGACAGGTTCGGCGCCGCGGGCGCGCGCACGATTTTTCTGGACGCGCACCGGCCCGAGATAGCAAGCCGCGACGCTCATAACCCCGGCCTACCGACCTTCCCGTCACAGCTCGCCTACGTCATCTACACCTCCGGCTCGACGGGGCGGCCCAAAGGCACGGGGGTCGAGCACAGGGGATTATCGAACCTGATCTCGTGGCACAGGCGCGTCGCCGAAATCACGCCCCGGGACAGGATGAGCACGCTCGCGGGCATCAGCTTCGACGCCTCCATCCTCGAAGTCTGGCCCTACCTCGCGGCCGGGGCCAGCCTACACATTCCGTCGGCAGACGAGCGGAGCACGCCCGCAAGATTGATCGAGTGGCTGGCCTCGCGTTCAATCACCGTCTGCTTCATGCCGACCCCGCTGGCGACCGCCGCCATGAACGAGGAGTGGCCGGAAGACGCGGCCCTCCGCATGCTGCTCGTCGGCGGCGAAAAACTGATACGGCGTCCGCCGCGCCGCCTCAGCTTCAAGGTTGTTAACAACTACGGGCCGACGGAGTGCACCGTCGTCTCGACATGGTGCGAAGTCGAGCCGGACGGCGAGCCGGAGACGCCGACCATCGGGCGCGCGATCTCGAACACAGAGATTTATATTCTCGACGAGTGGATGGAGTTGGTCGCGCCCGGCCTCCCCGGCGAACTCTTCATCGGCGGCGCTGGCCTCTCCAGAGGCTACCTCGGCCGCCCCGCTTTAACCGCCGAGCGTTTCGTCCCCGACCCCTTCGCGCAGCAGCCCGGCTCTCGCCTCTATCGCACGGGCGACCTCGCCCGCTTCCTCCCCACGGGAGAGGTGGAGTTCCTCGGCCGCCGCGACCAGCAGGTGAAGCTCCGAGGCTTCCGCATCGAGCCCGGCGAGGTCGAGGCCGCGCTGCTCGCTCACCCCGCGGTCGCAGAGGCCGCCGCCCTCGTCTCCTCCGCCAATGGCTCACCGGCTGACGGCGCGGCGGTCGAGCCGCGGCTCGTCGCCTTCTTCGTCCCGGCGGCGGCCGCCACCGCCCCGGCCCCCGCGGAACTGCGTGAGCACCTGCGCTCGCGCCTGCCCGACTACATGCTCCCGTCGGCGTTGCTGGCGCTGCCCGCCCTACCGCTCACACCTAACGGCAAGCTCGACCGCCGCCGCCTCTCCGCGCTGGCCGCCGACGCCGCCCCGGCGCCCCGCGCCCGCCGCCGCCCGCTCTCGCCGACCGAGGCGCTCGTAGCCGCCGCGTGGGAGCAGGTCTTAGGCGTGAGCGGCCTCGGCCCGGACGATCAGTTCTTCGAGTTGGGAGGCCACTCGCTGCTGGCCACGCAGGTCGTCAGCCGCCTGCGCGACTCGCTCGGCGTGGCGCTCGGAGTCCGCGATCTCTTCGAGGAGCCGACCGTCAGCGGGCTGGCCGCCGTGGCCGACCGCCGCCGCGGGACAGGCAGGTCGCTGCCACCGCTGGTTCGCGCCCCGCAAAGCCCACGCGCACCCGCCTCGGCCGCGCAGGCGCGGCTCTGGTTCCTCGCGCAGCTGGAGGGGGGCTCGGCCGCCTACCACATCCCCGCCGCCGTCACCCTGCGCGGCCGGCTCAACGTCGAGGCGCTGCGCGAGGCCCTGCGGCGGGTCGTCGAGCGCCACGAGGCGCTGCGGACGCGCTTCGAAGAGGAGGGCGGCCTGCCCGTCCAAGTCGTCGAAGAGCAGGTCGGCGTCGAGCTCGAAGTCGAGTCGGCGCCGGCCGGGGCCGCAGCAGAGGAGGCGAGGCGCTGGGCGCTGGCGAGGGCCGAGGCAGTGGGCCGCGAGGGGTTCGAGCTGGGGCGGGCGCCGCTGCTGCGGGCGCGGCTGCTGCGTGTGGGCGAGGGGGAGCACGTGCTGGCGCTGGCGCTGCACCACATCATCTCGGACGGGTGGTCGATGGGGGTGCTCGTCGGGGAG
>DATMVI010000650.1:0-6605 GCA_035563275.1 Pyrinomonadaceae bacterium | reverse complement strand
GGTCGCGGCGGCGGCCTCATCCGCCGTCTTCCAGTTGGCCCCGAGCAGGATGCCGGCGAGGAAGAGCAGGAACCCGAGGACGGCCGAGCCGCCGAAGAGCGCCCAGAGGGATTTGCCGTCGAAGGAAAATTCGTAGACCATCTTTCACCTCCTGACCGACCGACACCGCCCGCGCCGCCGCGGGCCTCACGGAATCATCATCTTCGTCTGTCCGGGGCTCACGACCTGAATCACGCCGCCCCAGTTGCACATCAGCTTCGAGGTGTTGTTGAGCGCGGGCATCTTGCCGATCAGCACCGTCGGCGCGCCCGCGATCCACGGCGCGGCCGTCGCCGGCACGCACGGCATCGGCGTGAGCACGCCGAGCGCCGCGGCCGTCGCCGCCGCCACCGTGGGGTTGGCGGGCGACGAGCACATCCCGAAGGGCAGGATGTTGACGAGCGGCGCGTGATCCATGATCGTCGCCGCCGGCACCGTCGTCATCGTACGGTTGGCCGGCAGCACCATGAGCGAACTCGGGGCCGCGCCGAAGCTGCACTGCAAGGTCGCCCCCATGCACACCTGAATCGCCATGACCCTTCGGCCCCCTCCCCCCGCGGCCTAGCGCGCGGCCGCCGGCTGCGGCTTGCCGGCGCGGTAGGTGACGCGCTCTTTGACCTTGCCGTCCTCGGCGAAGGTGACGAAATCGCCGTCGAGCCGGTCGGCTTTAAACTGCGCGCGCGTGAAGACCTTGCCGGTCGGGTAGTACTCGACCGAGAAGCCTTCGAGCGCGCCGGCGCGGTACTGGGCGCGCTTGACGACGCGCCCCTGCTTGTCGTACCAGACGGCGTCGCCGTCGAGCTTGCCCGCCTTGTAGCCGGCGCGCATCACGACGCGCCCCTCGCCGTCGCACGTCACCGACTCGCCGTCGAGCTTGCCCGCCTTGAAGTTCGACTTCGCCAGCGGCCGCCCCTTGCTGTAGACGACCATCGGCCCCTCCAGCACGCCCGCCCTGAAGGTCGCGCGCTGCGCGACGCGGCCGTCCTCGTCGTAGACGACCGCCTCGCCGTCGGGCAGGCCGTCGCGGAAGCTGGCGCGCTGCACGACGCGCCCCGCCTCGTCGCGCGTCACGACCTCGCCCTCGGCCGCCCCGCCGCGCGGCGTGAACTCCTCGCGCGGGCGGCCGGCGTCTTTATCCTCTGCGTGCGCTGCGGACATAAAAGCGGGTGGGCGGCGGTCAGTTGACCTGCACCAGCGACCCCTTGACGGTGGTCACGCCGGAGCTTTCGACGGTGTTCGACATGTTGCCCTTGTTGGTGATCGCCATCTGGGCCTCGTTGGTCAGGGACGTGCCGGCCTTGTTCGTCATCGCCATCTTGGCGTCGTTGGTCATCGACATCGCGGCCTTGTTCGTCATCGAGCCTTTGGCGTCGTGCGTCATGTCCTGCCCCGACTTGAAGGTGACGGAGCCGGTCACGTCGATGGTCAGGTTGCCCTGCACCTTCAGCTCGTAGTTGCCCGTCACCTTGTGCGTGAAGTCGGCCTTGTCGGTGTGCGTCTCGTTGCCGGTGACGGTCAGGTCGCGCGTGCCCTTGACCTCGTAGGTCTCGTTGCCGGTCTTGACCTGAAACGTGCGGTTGCCCTTCTCGACCACGTAGGTGTCGTTGCCCTCTTGGATGGTGGTCGAGCGGTCACTCTTGACGGTGTTCGTCTCCTTGTTCAGAACCTTCTTGGTGCGGTCGTTCTCGACGACGAGGTTGTGATCCTTCTGCGCGTGGAAGTAGACCTCCTCGGAGTCCTTCTTGTCCTCGAAGCGCAGCTCGTTGTACCCGGCGCCGCCCTTCGACGAGTTAGACTTGATGGTGCTCTTCGTCTGCTCGGCCGGGAGCGCGTAGGGGACGGTCTGCTCGGCGTTGTAGACGGCGCCGGTGACGACGGGGCGGTCGGGGTCGCCCTCCTCGAAGCTGACGACGACCTCCTGCCCGACGCGCGGCAGGAAGATGCCGCCCCACTGCTTGCCGGCCCAGCCCTGATCGACGCGAATCCAGCACGAAGAGTTCTCGTCCTTCTTCCCCTTCTGGTCCCAGTGGAACTGCGCCTTGACGCGGCCGTACTTGTCCGTCCAAATCTCCTCGCCCGCCTTGCCGGTCACCACGGCCGTCTGCACGCCCGCGATGACGGGCCGCGAGGCCGCGCGCGGCGGGCGGAAGGGCACGTCGGCCGGGAACGCCTCGAAGGAGTTGGTGTAGCGCTCCTGCGTGGCGTGGTGCGTGACGCGGCCGAGGACGTAGGAGGCGTTGGCGTCGGCGCGGTAGTGGCCCTTGAGGTCGAACTTGTGGCCGGCGGCGAAGGCGCGCACCTGACCCTCGCCGCGCAGGAGCTTGCGCGGCAGCTCGGCGGCCTCGATGCGCCGGTTGGCGCGCGCCTCGCCCGCGTCGGTCTTGAGGAAGCCGCCGGGGTACTCGTAGACCCGGAGTTCGCCGGCCTCGCCCGCCACCTCGACCTTGAGGTCGGTCGAGGGCGTCTCGAAGTTGAAGTCGTCGTGGGCGAACTTGCCCGTGACGACCTGCTGCTCGATGCGGCAGCGCGTGACGGCGCGGTCGTCCGTGTGCTCGACGGCCGAGGCGCGGTAGCGCGCGCCGTCCGGGAGGCCGGGGCAGGCGGGGTGCGCGTCGGCGTCGTCGGCGAGGACGAGCGTGTGCTTGCCGTCCGCGTGCTCGAAGAAGTAGAAGATGCCCTCGTCCTCCATCAGGCGCGAGACGAAGTTGAAGGCCGTCTCGTTGTACTGCACGCAGTAGTCGCGGGCCGCGTAGGTGCCGGTGAGCGCGTCGCGGAAGTCGGCGTAGCCGAGGTCTGAGAAGACGGCCTTGATGATGTCGGGCGCCGACTGCTGCTGGAAGATGCGGCAGTCGGCCGTCTTCGTCAGCATCCAGAGCCACGGCCGCAGCTCGGCGTGGTAGGTGGTGAAGCGCTCGTCGCTGTCCTCCTGCACGAAGCGCTCGACGAGGCCGTGGAAGTAGTGCTCGCCGCCGTCGTTGAGGCTCAGCCTGACGGTCGCGCCCTTGCCGACGACCGCGGCGAAGTCCAGCCCCGCGTCCTCCGAGACCATCTCGACCTCGTAGCGGAAGGGGGCCGAGACGTACTCCTCGCCGGCGAAGGCGCGCACGAGGAGCTTGTTCGCCCCGAGCGGCGTCGTCACCTGAAGCCTCAAAGTGTCCTGCGTGTAGGTGGCGCTCATAAGTCTGGCGGATCGGTCGTCGGCCGCCGGCCTCGTTTTCGCCGGCGGCCGGTGACTTCGTTCCGCTATTCGCGGCTGTTTCTCCTCTCCGCGTAGGCGCGCAGCGAGGCGGCGAAGCGCGGGTAGAGGGCCATGAACTCGTCGAGGTCGGCGCGCGTCAGTTCGAGCAGCTCGCACTCGCGCAGCGTGATGACCGAGGCGACGCGCGTCTTGCCGGTCAGGAGCGACACCTCGCCGAAGCAGTCGCCCTCGCGCAGCGTGGCGAGCGTCGTCTCGCGCCCGTCGGCCTCGCGGCGGATGACGCGCGCCGCGCCGCGGCGGATGACGAACATCGAATCGCCCGCGTCGCCCTGCCGGACGACCAGCCGGTTCTCCTCGAAGCGGCGCGCCGTCATGCGCGCGACCAGCTCGATCAGCTTGTCGGGCGGCAGCCCGAAGTAGGGCAGGCGCACGGCGCCGGCGAAGGCGCGCAGGGAGGCCGGCGAGACCGCCACCTGCGAGTCGTCGCCGGGCCACCCGGCGGACTTCAGGTGGCAGAAGGGGCCTTCGACGCAGTCGAGCCGCAGGTCTTCCTCCGGCCAGTCCGCGCGCTTCAGCCACGAAGTCCAGCCGAGGCGCGCGCCGCCCGACGCGCCGAGCCGCGCCGCCGGCACCTCGCCCGCCTTCAGCGTGAGGCGCACGCGGAAGTCCAGCTCGTCGCCCGCGTAGAAGCGCACGAGGTCGCAGAGCGGGCCGAAGGCCCAGCCCGTCGGCAGAAAGTCCATGAACTCTTCGAGCGAGAGCGGCCCGAGCGCCAGCTCGAAGCCGCCCTGCTGCTCCCAGACGCGCGTGCCCACCACGGCCGTGTCGCCGAGCCGCTGGTTGCGGCCCGCCGCCCCGATGGCCGTCCACTGATCCTCTTCGAGTTCGAGCCAGCGCCCCACGAACTGGAGGCCGCGCGCGCGGACGCCGAAGTAGTCTTCGAGCAGGCGCTCGAGCCCCGCCATCGAGCGCGGCTGCTGGCCGAGCAGGCCGGCGTAGAAGGCGAGCGCGCGGTCTTTGACCTGCATCCGCCCGCGCAGGCTCGGCGTGCCCAGCCCGAAGGCCGCGTAGAGGTAGGCCGAGAGGCGGTCGGAGCCGGGCGCGCGGCTGTCGCCGCCGACGCGGTGGACTTTGCGGATGCGGTAGAGGAGCGAGACGAGCCGGTGGTTGAAGATGTCGAGGAAGTCGCGCAGGGCCGTGTCCTTGCGCGAGACGCCGTCGATGATCTGCTCGGTGGTGGGCGCGTGCAGGGGGCCGAGCGCGCCGGCCAGCCCCATGAAGTTGACGGTCATCTGGGCCGCGCCGCCGTCGCCCGCCGGCGGGCGCACCTCGGCCACGTCGCTGGCGGGGAAGGCGAGGCCGACGGCCGACTTGAAGCGCACCGGCTCGCGCGCAGGCTCCGGCCCCTCGCCGACGGGGGCGAGCGCGGGCCGGCTCAGCTCGAGGAGCTTGACCGCCTGAAAGAAGTCGAAGCGGTAGCCCTCCTCGTAGAGCCATTCGTCTACAGGACGATCTTTTCCCCAACCGTGGGCGGCCACTGTTTCCAGACTCCCTCGCGCTGGCGGCTGCGGACGCGCAGCTGCGTGAACGAGTTGATCGAGGCGTAGAGGGCGAAGAAGCGTTCGAGCACGGCGGCGAGCAGGAACGCCCCGCTGCCGACGTACATCTCTTCGTCGAATTCGAGCGTGACCTCGGTGCCGCGGCAGAAGCCGCGCCACGCGTCGCGGCCGACGCGCCGCGCCACCGGCCGGCACTCCATCGAGACGAGGCCGGCGATCTGCTGCTCGGTCGAGGGGCGGTTCGAGAAGCTGTAGAGCTTGAGAATCTCGCGCAGGGCCGGCAGGCTCTCGCGCCCCTCGGCGAGCGAGAGGTGGTTCAGGGAGAGGTGCGAGACGAGCCGCCAGAGCGTCTGGCCGCGCAGGGGCGGCTGGACGGGGTAGGTCGGCCGCGTCAGGCACGAGATGCCGAAGAGCGGGGCCTGCTCCTCGATCTGGAGGGCCGCGCCGTCGGGCAGCTGCGTCGCCAGCTCGCGGTTCGTGCAGAGCGTGTGGGCGTAGACGGTCTGGGCGGGCGGCATGCTCGGCTCGAAGTCGAGGTCGAGGAAGGAGAGGAACATCTCGGTGCCGGCCACCTCGGGGTTCAGGGACTCGGCGCGGCGCGCGTGCCAGAACGCCTTGTGCTCGCCGCCGTCCATCCCGTGCGTGTAGGAGTAGAACGGCTCGAAGCGGCGCGTCTCGTCGTCGGCGTTCGACGAGGCCGAGACGGAGAGGATCGAGTGAATCTCGGTGGTGCGCTCGCGCCGCTTGTCGGCGACGAGGCGGTACTCGGCCGTGCGGTGGTCGAGGCGGATCGGCTCGGTCGTCTTGCGGAAGAGGTTGATGATCGGCGTGCACCCGAGGGCGAAGGTGCCGGGGCCGACGCCGTGCAACTCCGACGGCTGGCGGTCGAGCAGGAAGATGAGGTCGAGCGTCGCGCCGCGGCGGCAGGCGTCGAGGTTGGCGAGGTCGAAGAAGTGGTACTTCTCGGGGAAGGTGAAATACTCCTGCAGCAGCCGGTAGCCGGGGTGGGCCGCGCGCGGGTAGGGCAGCACGTCCTCCTCGGGGCCGAAGCCGACGGGGAGGATCGAGCCGGCCGGGAGGTGGACGGGCGCGCCGGCGTCGGTCGGCAGGGCCGCGACGCCGAGGACGTTGCAGAAGAGCAGCTCGTAGAGCGCGCTCGTCAGGCGCGGCTCGCCGCGCAGGTAGAAGCGCAGCCGCCGCAGCCCCTCCAGCTCCGAGAGGTCGCCGCCGCCCTCGCAGTGGAGCTTGAGGCGGAGCACGGCGGCGACGTTCGTCGAGGCGTCGAGGAAGTCGAACTGCCCCGTGTCCTCGAAGCCGGCGTAGGCGACCCGGAGCGGCCAGAGGGTGACGGGGTAGCAGGTGCGGAAGCGGCACGGGTGGCCCTGCCGCGTGAAGGCCGTCAGCGCCGTGTGGCGCGCGACGGGGAAGCCCGTGGTGAGCTTGCCCTGATCGGGGTCCACGTCGAAGCGCGCGACGGCCATCGGCGGGACGGGGGCGGTGAACTGCGGGTAGAGGACGCCGAGCAGCGCCGTCGTGATCTCGGGGAACTCGCCGTCGAGGTCGCGCTGGAGGCGGGCCGTGAGGAAGGCGAACGACTCGATGAGCCGCTCGACCTGCGGGTCGGGGCACTCGTCGCTGCCGAGTTCGAGGCGCGAGGCGACGCGCGGGTAGAGGGCGGCGAACTCGCCGCCCATCCGCCGCAGGTAGGTCAGCTCGCTCTGGTAGTACCGGAGCAGCTCCTCATTCTGGGTCGTCTTCATGCACCTCCGCCTCGGCCGTCCTCGCGCGCACGAGGACGGGGAAAGAGA
>DATMVI010000649.1:0-5395 GCA_035563275.1 Pyrinomonadaceae bacterium | reverse complement strand
GCGACCGCGAGGCAGAGGCCGAGCAGGCAGAGCGGCCTGAGGGGGGCGAGTGTGTGGGTCATGGGGCCTCGTTGAGTTTGTAGCCGACGCCGCGGACGGTCAGGACGTAGCGCGGGTTTTTGGGGTCGGCCTCGATCTTGCGGCGCAGGCGGTTGATGTGCGGGTCCACGTTGCGCTGGTAGCCCTCGTACTCGGTGCTCCACACCTCGTCGAGCAGGTCGTTGCGCGACCACGCGCGCCCCGGCTCGCTGGCGAGCCGTTCGAGGATGTGGAATTCGAGCGGGGTCAGCTCGACGCGGTGGCCGCCGACCGAGACCTCGTGGCGGCGCTTGTCGATGACGAGGTCGCCGATCTCGAAGCGGTCTTTCTTGTCGTCGTCGGGCTGCGACCAGCGGCCGGCCCGCCTGAGCAGCGCCTCGACCCTCACCTCCAGCTCGCGCGGGCTGAAGGGCTTGGCGAGGTAGTCGTCGGCCCCGGCCTGAAAGCCCGCGACCTTGTCGTCGACGGCGTCGTGCGCCGTCAGGAACATCGCGGGCGTGAGCACCCCGCGGTCGCGCACGCGCCGGAGCAGTTCGAGTCCGGACATGCCGGGCATCGTCACGTCGAAGATGAAGCAGTCGAAACGGCCCGAGAGCGCGTGTTCGAGCGCGTCCTCGGCGCTCTCCTTCTCCTCAACCTCGAAGCCCAGCCGCCGGAAGTACTCGGCCAGCAGCAGACGCATGCTCACGTCGTCGTCAACAATCAGAATCCTCAGCTTCACGCTACTCCAATTCGGGATGGTGTCGGGGCCGAGGCAGCAGCCCCCTTGCTCGTGTGGCGGGATTATAACCCAAGAAACGCAAAAGATGCGCGCGGCGTCGGCGAAACTGGCCCGGCGGCGGGCCGGGCTACCACCTTGACGCCGTCCGCGCCGCGTCCGTATAGTTTTTCGTCACCCGTGTGATTTACTTTTCTCCCCCCCGCGGGCGCGACGGGCTGAGGTTTCGACTGACGTGTGATGCGCGATCTCCGGCGACTCTTATCCTACCTGAAGCCGCACTGGGGCAAGTTCGCCCTCGCCACCGTCGCGATGTTCGCCGTCGGGCTGCTCCAGAGCGCCATCGGCGCGCTCATCGTCCCCATCTTCGATCAGGCGCTGCGGCCCAGCGGGGCCGACGGCGGGCGCACGCCGACCCTCTTCGGCCTCCAGCACGTCATCCCCGACTCCGGCCTCGCCGCGTGGCGCACCATCGCCGTCCTGCTCATCCTCTTCACCGTCTTCAAGGGCGTCGCCGAGTACTTCTCGACCTACCTGATGGCGCGCGTCGGGCAGGAGTCCGTCCTGCGGCTGCGGCAGGACATGTACGCCCACCTGCACGCGCAGTCGGCCGACTTCTTCGGCCGCTACCGCACCAACTACCTCGTCTCGCGCCTCGTCGGCTCGGCCGCCGCCATCGAGACGGCCGTCTCGCACACGCTGCGCGACATGCTGCGCGAGGGCTTCACGCTCATCTTCTTCCTCGCGGCCTCGTTCTACTACTCGTGGCGGCTGACGCTCGGCTCGCTCGCCATCGCGCCCGTCATCGGCTTCCTGACGGCGCGCTTCGGCCGCCGCCTGCGCAACCTCGCGCGCGAGACGTTCGAGGGCGGGCAGCGCCTCGTGGACACGGCGCAGGAGGCGCTGGCGAACCAGTCGATCGTCAAGGCCTACGTGGCCGAGGAGCACGAGCGGGGCCGCTTCTCGCGCGTGGCCGAGCAGATCATGCGCGCCAACCTGCGCACCGCCAAGATTCACGGCCTCGCGCCGCCGACCATCGAGATGATCGGGGTGCTGGCCGTCGCCGTCCTGCTCTTCTTCGCGCAGCGCGAGATCGTCTCGGGCCGCATGAACCCGGCGCAGTTCATCACCTTCCTCTTCTTCCTCTTCTCCAGCTACGACCCGATGCGCAAGCTCTCGCGCCTGCATAACGGCATGGAGCAGGCGCTGGCCGCCGCGCGCCACGTCTGGGAGGTGATGGACGAGCGCGAGGAGACGCGCGAGCGCCCCGGCGCGGCCGAGGTCGGGCCGCTGCGCGAGGCCATCGAGCTGCGCGGCGTCTACTTCCGCTACGGCAACGAGGAGCGGCGCGTGCTGCGCGACATCTCTTTGCGCATCCCGGCCGGGCAGATGGTGGCGCTCGTCGGCGAGTCGGGCGGCGGCAAGTCGACCCTGACGAAGCTCATCCCGCGCTTCCACGACCCGCTCGAAGGCTCCGTCCACTGGGACGGCGTCGACCTGCGCGACGTGAGGCTGCGCTCGCTGCGCTCGAACATCGCGCTCGTCACGCAGGAGACGATCCTGTTCAACGACACCGTGCGCTACAACATCGCCTACGGGCGGGCCGGCGCGACCGACGCCGAGGTCGAGGAGGCGGCCCGCGTCGCCTACGCGCACGACTTCATCAGGGAGCTGCCCAACGGCTACGACACCGTCGTCGGCGAGCGCGGCGTCTTCCTCTCGGGCGGGCAGCGCCAGCGCCTAGCCATCGCGCGCGCGGTGCTGGCCGACGCCTCGGTGCTCATCTTGGACGAGGCCACCTCCGCGCTCGACGCCGAGTCGGAGCGCCTCGTGCAGAAGGCGCTCGCCAACCTGACGCGCGGCCGCACCACGGTCGTCATCGCGCACCGGCTCTCGACCGTGCGCCGCTCCGACCAGATCGTCGTCATCGAGCGCGGCCGCATCATCGAGCGCGGCCGCCACGCCGAACTCCTCGCGCAGAACGGCCCCTACCGCCGCCTCTACGAGCTGCAATTCGCCGACGAGGAGGAGACCGAGGAAGTGGCCAGCAGCCAGTAGACGGTAGTCAGTAGCCGGCAGTCAGTAGTAAAATCCTTTCCGCTGACGGCTGCTGTCTCGCCCGCACTCACCCGACGTGAGACACAATCTGCTGACTACTGACTACTGGCTGCCGACTACTTGCTTATGAAATCCATGACCGGCTTCGGCCGCGGGACTTTGCAGGGCGAGGGTTTCTCCGTCGCCGTCGACCTCAAGACCGTCAACAACCGCTTCCTCGACGTGCACCTCCGCGCCAGCGCCGAACTCTCCTCGGTCGAGGTGGTCGTGCGCCGGCGCATCGGCGAGCGCCTCTCGCGCGGGCGCGTCGACGTGAACATCACCATCGACCGCAGCTCCGAGGTCAGCTACGAGCTGAACCGCCCGCTCATCGCCGGCTTCATTCAGGCCATGCGCGCCATGCAGCAGGAGTTCGGGCTGGCGGGCGAGCCGGACATCAACGTGCTGGCGCGCCTGCCCGGCGCGATGCAGGCGGCGCGCAACGGCGTCACCGACGAGATGCTGGCCGGCGTGGAGCGCGCGCTCTCTCAGGCGCTCGACGAGCTCGAAGCGATGCGGCTGCGCGAGGGCGAGGCGCTGGCCGCCGAGATGCGCGCGCGCCTCGACGAGATCGAGCGCAACCTGCCGATCATCGAGTCGCTCTCGGGCGAGCAGGTCGAGAACTACCGCGCGCGCGTCAACCGCCGCATCAGCGAGCTGCTCGCGCGCGACGGGCTGGAGATCGTCGAGCTCGATCAGGGCCGCCTCGCGCAGGAGGTCGCGTACCTCGCCGACCGCAGCGACATCACGGAGGAGCTGACGCGCCTGCGCAGCCACGTCTCGCAGTTCCGCGACGCGGTCGCGGCCGAGGGCGACACCGGCAAGCGGCTCGACTTCCTCCTGCAGGAGTTGAACCGCGAGGCCAACACCGTGCTCTCGAAATCCACCGACCTCGCCATCAAGGAGGCGGCCATCTCGATCAAGGCCGCGGTCGAGAAACTCCGCGAACAGGTGCAGAACGTTGAGTGAGACGCCCCCGGCCGGCGCGAACCCCGGCGGCTATCAGGGAATCCTCTTCGTCATCAGCTCGCCCTCCGGCGGCGGCAAGGGCACGCTCATCCGGCGCGTGCTCGGCAAAGTCCCCGGCCTCAGCTACTCGGTCTCGTGGACGACGCGGCAGCCGCGGCCCGGCGAGCGCGACGGCGTCAGCTACCACTTCGTCACGCCCGGCGAGTTCGAGCGGATGCGCGCGGCCGGCGGCTTCCTCGAATGGGCCGTCGTCCACGGCAACTTCTACGGGACGGCGCGCAGCGTCGTCGAGCAGGAGTTGAGCGAGGGGCACGACATCATCCTCGAAATCGACGTGCAGGGCGCGGCGGCCGTGCGCGCGGCGATGCCGGACGTGGTCGGCGTCTTCATCCTGCCGCCGTCGCTCTCGGTGCTGCGCGCGCGCCTGAGCGCGAGGATGACGGAGCGGCCCGAGGAGTTGGCGCTGCGGCTGCGGAACGCGCGCGGCGAGGTCGAGCAGTACCGGCACTTCGACTACCTGATTCTGAACGACGAGGCGGAGCGCGCGGCGGCGCAGTTGGCGGGGGTGGTGTACGCCGAGCGGGCGCGGCGCGAGCGGCAGGAGTGGGTGGCGCGCAGGGTGCTCGAAAGCTTCAGAGACCCCGGCGGCGTTGAATAAATGGCGCAAAGAGTTTATAACAAAGAGTCATCTTAGAACCACGAAATGATGAGGAGCCGGCCGTGGGGCCGGGTTGAAGATGATGAGCAAAGCTCCCGAAACGTTCGGCGACGCCGAAGGCCAGCAGGCGCCGGAGAACCAGACTCCCGAGATGGATTCCAAATACCGCATGATCATCGTCGCCGCGCAGCGCAGCAAGCAGCTCCAGAGGGGCGCGCGGCCCCGCGTCGAACTCGACCCGCAGCGCCACAAGCCGACCCGCATCGCCCTCGAAGAGGTGCAGCGCGGCAAGATCGACTTCTCATTCGTCGACAAAGAATAAAAAAGTTCGGCGCCGCGGGCGGCGGAACTCGCCTACTCGACTGAACAGAGCCGCGAGCGGGCGTGACGAGTGCGGGGTGCGGGGCGCGGATTAGAAGACAGTTGTCTTTTTAATCCGCACCCCGCACTCGGATTACTCTTTGTCGATGATTGAGAATTCGATCTTGCCGCGCTGCACCTCTTCGAGGGCGATGCGGGTCGGCTTGTGGCGCTGCGGGTCGAGTTCGACGCGGGGCCGCGCGCCCCTCTGGAGCTGCTTGCTGCGCTGCGCGGCGACGATAATCATGCGGTATTTGGAATCCATTTCGGGAGTCTGGTTCTCCGGCGTCGGCTGGTTTTCGGAATCGTTGGCTTCGGTCGCTTTGCTCATCATCCCCAACCCGGCCCGCGGCCGGTCTCCTCATCATTTCGGGATCGTAAGATGACTCTTTGTTATAGCGCCTTTGCGCCATTTATTCAACGCCGGCCGGCTCGCTGAAGCTGGCGAGCACGCGCCGCGCCGCCCACTCCTGCCGCTCGCGCCGCGCCCGCTCCGCGTGGACGATTGACGCCAACTGCGCCGCGGCCCGCTCGACCTCGTCGTTCAGAATCAG
>DATMVI010000648.1:0-7411 GCA_035563275.1 Pyrinomonadaceae bacterium | reverse complement strand
CGGCGGCGTGTTCACGCGGCGCGGGCGCTGGTTGCCCTCCTGCGGCGCGGCGGCGGCGGAGAGCAGGAGGAGGAAGGCGGCGGCCGGCGTCACGCGCCGCGCGAGGCTTGCAGGGGTCTTGGGCACGACGTACACTCTCGACTGCGAAAATCTCACGGTAAAATATAGCCGCAAACGCGAACCGACGGGAAGCAGGGGAGGACGCTCATGCCGGTCATCGGAAGACTCGACGGGCAGGTTGACGAGGTGCTCATCAAGCCCCTCGAACGCGGGCGCCGGCCCGAGCCTCCGGAAGCCCCCGCGGGCGACGCCCGCACGCCGCCCCCCGAACCCGCGCAGGAGCCGCCCCGCCGTGAGACTTCCGACCACCCCGCCGAGTTGCCCGTCTGGATGCTTTAAGCGCCGCGAATCGTCAACCGTGGAGACACGTTGAGGGCCGCCGTCGGTTGAAATTGTCGGACGGCGGCGCTCGTTTTTTCGATCCGCGATTCACTGCTCTTTCCGGTTCACGGCTTTCGCCGGCGTCGGTTCCAAATTCAGGCGGGGCGCTTGACTCCGCGCGAGACCTTCTCTTACATTGTCGCTGGCGCGCCGGAGAGGTTCTTTGCAGGCACGTACGTCAATGGTAGACGGCTTCCCTTACAAGGAAGAGGTTGGGGGTTCGAGTCCCTCCGTGCCTACCAGAATGTCGCGCCGCGGGGTTTGAAAATTTTCGCGGAGTCGTAGTTCAGTTGGTTAGAACGCCGGCCTGTCACGTCGGAGGTCGCGGGTTCGAGTCCCGTCGGCTCCGCCACTTTAACTGCGAGCGGCTGCCTTTCATCACGGTGAGGGGCAGCCGCTTCGCCGTTCGGCCGGCGGCACGGAGGCGGGACGCATGAGACCCGAGCCTGTCGAGGCGGCCGCCGGCGTCTGGCGCGAGAGGTACGCGGAGGCCCGCGTCGTCTTCCTCGCCGGGTCGGTGCTGCGCGGCGAGGCGACGCCCACCTCCGACCTCGACCTCGTCGTCGTCTACGAAAGTCTGCCGCGCGCCCGCCGCGAGGCGTTCGTCCACGCGGGCTGGCCCGTCGAAGCCTTCGTCAACGACCCGGAGACGGTCAACCATTACTTCGAGGAGAACCGCCGCCGCGGCATCCCCGGCATCCTGCGCATGGTGCTCGACGGGATCGAGGTTCCGGCGGCGAGCGACTTCTCCGCGCGCCTGAAGCGGCGGGCCGCGCGCGTCTACGAGGCCGGGCCGCGGCGCTGGGACGAGGGCGAGTTGCGCCACATGCGCTTCCGGCTGACCGACTGGGTGGACGACATCCGCCACCCGCGCTCGCCGGAAGAACTCGTCGCCACCGGCGCGTACCTCTACCAAGACCTCGCCGACTTCTTCCTGCGCTCGCGCGGTCTGTGGTCGGCGCACAGCAAGACCATCCCGCGCCGCCTGCGCGAGGTCGACGCCGCCTTCGCCGAAGACTTCCGCTGCGCCTTCGAGTCTTTGTTCGCCGAGAAACGGCAAGGCCCCGCCATCGCCCTCGTCGAACAGACCCTCAGGCCCTTCGGCGGCCTCCTCTTCGACGGCTGGAGTCGGGACGCGCCGCTCGAAGACCGCAAGCCGCTCGACAGTGAAACAATTAAGAATTAAGAATTAAAATGGTGGACGCGCTGCGCCCTTCACGATTCCCGACTACATCAATTCTTAACTCTTAATTCTTAATTCTTAATTGAACATAATGATTTCCGTCCCCGAAGCAATCGGCATCGTCCTCGCTCAGACGCGGCCGCTCGGCGTGGAGCGCGTGGCGCTCGAAGAGGCGCCGGGGCGCGTGCTGGCCGAGGAGGTGGTGGCCGACACAGACCTGCCGCCGTTCGACCGCGCGCAGATGGACGGCTACGCGGTGCGCTCCGAGGACGTGCGCGACGCGCCGGCGCGGCTGCGCGTGGTGGGCGAGGCGGCGGCCGGGCGCGGGTGGCGCGGCCGCGTCGGCGCGGGCGAGGCCGTGCGGATTATGACGGGCGCGCCCGTGCCCGAGGGGGCGGACGGCGTGCAGCAGGTCGAGGTCACGCGCGAGTCCGAAGACGGGCGCTTCGTCGAGGTCGGGCGGGCGACCGAGCCGGGTCAGTTCTACGTCGTGCGCGGCAGCGAAATCCGCGCGGGCCAGAGGGTGCTCGAAGCGGGCGAGGAGGTTTCGGCGGCGGGCGCGGCCGTGCTCGCCTCGTTCGGCTACGCGGAGGTTCCGGTCGGTCGCCGGCCGCGCGTGGCCGTGCTCGCCACCGGCTCGGAACTCGTGCCCGTCGGCGAGCGGCCCGGCCCGGATCAGATACGCGACTCGAACACCTACTCGCTGGCGGCCTACGCGCGGCTGGCGGGCGCGGAGGTCGAGCGGCTGCCGTTCGCGGGCGACGAGCCGGAGCTTTTACAAAAACTGATCGCCGGGGCGGCCGCGCGCTCCGACCTGCTCGTCCTGTCGGGCGGCGTCTCGATGGGGCGCTACGACTTCACGAAGGCGGCGCTCGAAGGGCTCGGCGCGGAGCTCTTCTTCGAGCGGGTGGCGCTGCGGCCGGGCAAGCCGACCGTCTTCGCGCGCCTGCCGGGCGGGCGGCAGACGCTCGTCTTCGGCCTGCCCGGCAACCCCGTCTCCGTCTCGGTCACCTTCAACCTCTTCGCGCGGGCGGCGCTGCGCGCGATGCAGGGCGCGCGCCGGCCCGCGCTCGCCGAAGAGAGGGCCGTGCTCGCGCGGCCCGCGAAGGGCGCGGCCGAGCGCGCGAGCTACCTGCCGGCCGCCCTCGGCACCGACGAAGACGGCCGGCTCCTCGCGGAGCCTCTCAAGTGGGGCGGCTCCTCAGACTTCGTCGCCTTCGCGCGCGCCGCGGCCCTCGCCATCATCCCGCGGGGCGTGAAGTCGGCCGACGCCGGGACGGTGGTCAACGTCGTCCGCCTGCCGGCATAAAAGCGGAGGCCCGGCCGCGAGGGGCGGCGTCTCAGGGCACGTCAGACGATTCTTTGACGTAATCTTGAGACGCCCCCTCGCGGCCGGGCCTCCGTTCCGGACTCGAAACCCGAAACCGTTAGTTCGGCATGAGCACGGTGTCGATGACGTGGATGACGCCGTTGGACTGCATCACGTCGGCGGTGGTGACGGCGGACATGCCGCCCTTCTCGTCGCGGAGCGCGACCGCGTCGCCGCTCATCGTCGCCGTCAGCGTGTCGCCGCTGACGGTCTTGAGGGTCGCCGTGCCGCCGCCCTTCTTAATCGCCTGCGCCAGCTTCTTCGCGTCCCACTTGCCCGCGACCACGTGGTAGGTCAGCACCTTCGTCAGCGTGCCCTTGTTCTCCGGCTTGAGCAGGCTCTCGACCGCGCCGGCCGGCAGCTTCTCGAAGGCCGCGTTGGTCGGGGCGAAGACCGTGAAAGGCCCCTTGCCCGCGAGCGTCTCGACGAGGCCCGCGGCCTTGACCGCGGCGACCAGCGTCGTGTGATCCTGCGAGTTGAGCGCGTTCTCGACGATGTTGCGCGAGCGCAGCATCGCCGCGCCGCCGACCATCGGGTTCTCCTGCGCCTGCGCCGCCTGCGCCGACAGCCCGACGAACGCCACCACCGCCGCCAACATGAACTTCTTCATACTTTCTTCCCTCTCTCCTTGTCTGCTGATTTCCGAGCTTTGACGAAATACGGGCCGCGGCGCGGCGGCGGATTGCGCGCCCGCCGAAAAAATTTTCGCAGACACTTCCGACAGAAACGCTCAACCGAAAAGTGAGTCGCGCACCGGCGGCGCCGCGCCGCAACTTGCCTCGCGGATGTCTTTGGGATTTACTCGCAGGCATGGGCGAGCTGACACACCTTGACGACGAAGGGCGCGTGCGGATGGTGGACACCGGCGCGAAGGAGGCGACGGCGCGGCGCGCGCGGGCGTCCGTGCGCGTGCTGATGTCGCCGGGGACGGTCGAGGCCGTGCGCGCCGGGCGCACGCCGAAGGGCGACCCGCTGGAGACGGCGCGCCTCGCCGGCATCATGGCCGCCAAGCGCACGGCCGAACTCATCCCGCTCTGCCACCCCCTGCCGCTCGCGCACGCCGACGTGCGCGCCACGGTCGAAGACTGGGGCGTCCGCCTCGAAGCCGAGGCCGCGACCACCGCCCCGACCGGCGTCGAGATGGAGGCGCTCACGGCCGCCGCGGTCGCCGCCCTCACCGTCTACGACATGTGCAAGGCCGTCGAGAAGGGCATCCGCGTCACCGACCTCCAACTCGAAGAGAAGACCGGCGGCAAGTCGGGCCGCTGGAAAAGATGAAAGAAGTTCCGGGTCGCGGGTTAAAGACGAGGCGGTCGCACCAACTCGAAACCCGCGACCCGGAACCGGAAACTTCCGGTCTTTCTTTCCCCGAACCTTCGTCGTACAATGTCGTATCAGTTGGCGTGAGGAAAGCACAGCCCGAGCGGAGACTTACGAGATGAGATTCAAGATCGCACACGACGCGCGCCCGCAGGTCACGACGCTTCTGGCCGCCACCGCGCTCAGCGTCCTCCTCTGGTTCATCCCCTACGCGGAGCTTCTGACCTACCCGTTCCGCATCTTCGTCACCTTCATCCACGAGGGCGGGCACGCGCTGGCCGCGCTCCTGACGGGCAACTCCGTCCGCAGCCTGACGGTCTCGGTGGACGGCAGCGGCGAGGTCTACTCGATGGCGGGCGGGCTCTTCTCAAGGATGTTCGTCTCCAGCGCCGGCTACCTCGGGGCGATGACCTTCGGGGCGCTGCTGCTCGTGCTCATCCGGCGGACGGTGGCCGCGCGCTACGTCCTCGCCGGGTCGGCCGCGCTCATCCTCCTGCTGACCGTCCTCTTCGGCTTCCTCGCGCCGGTCTGGAACCTCTCGCTGCCGGGGCTCTTCACGCTCGTCGCGGGCGTCGCGCTGCCGCTGGGGTTGTTGGCCGCCGCGCGCTACGCCGCGCCGAAGGTGGCCGCCTTCCTCGTCAGCTTCCTCGCCGTGCAGTGCGTGCTCAACGCGGTCTTCGACCTCAAGAACGTGCTCTTCATGTCGGCGCTGACGGACGCGCACACCGACGCCGCCAACATGGCCGCGGCCACCGGCGTGCCGGCCATCTTCTGGTCGCTCTTCTGGTTCGCGCTGGCCTTCGTCATCGTCTCGCTGGCGCTCAGGGCCTACGCCGTCAGCAAGGAGACGCCGACCCAGCCCGACCTGCCCTTCGAGGACTCGCCGCTCGAAGTCTGAAACGAACGTGAGCGCAACGCTTGAGAGGTCGCCGGACGCCGCGGACGCCGCCGCGCCCGGCGACCTTTCCGCTTCCGCGCCGCCCACGCTCGGCTCGCTCCCCCTCGGCGCGCGCCTCGTCCTCCGCTGCCGTAAGGACTGGCGCGCGGCCGCCGTCGCGGGCTTCGAGCCCGACCTCGCCCGCGTCGTCCTCTCCGTCGCCTCCCCCTCCGGCCACACCTACCGCCTGCGCCGCCCCGCCGACTCCCTGCTCACGCTCGACGGCTTGATCCCCGTCCTCGGCGAAGGCCACTGGCGGCCCGGCCTCGTCCGCTACGACTTCCGCTGGTAATAAAAACTGACCGGGCGGACGCGAACGCGCGGTTTATTTTTCGTCTCCGACCGCGCGGCCGCGTCTTTGCGGCGGAGGTGATTCCGCCCGTTTCGTCTTTGAAACAGTTTCGGGTTATCATGTCCGGTTCGCCGCGGGGCCGGGGGGTCGTCTGTGGGCCGCGGCGCGTCTTTTGAGCCATGAGTGAACAAGCGATTACCGTGCGCGGGGCGCGCGTCAACAACCTGAAGAACGTTTCGTTCTCCATCCCGGTCGAGAAGCTGACGGTCGTGACCGGCGTGTCGGGGTCGGGCAAGTCCTCGCTCGCCTTCGACACCGTCTACGCCGAGGGCCAGCGCCGCTACGTCGAGTCGCTGTCGGCCTACGCGCGCCAGTTCCTCGAACGCATGGACAAGCCGGACGTGGACGAAGTCCTCGGCATCCCGCCGGCCATCGCCATCAGGCAGAAGAACTCGACGCGCAACCCGCGCTCGACCGTCGGCACGCAGACCGAGGTCTACGACTACCTGCGCCTGCTCTACGCCCGCGTCGGCACCACCTTCTGCCGCGCCTGCGGCCGCGAGGTGCATAAGGACTCGCCCGAGTCGGCCGCGCAGGAGGTGCTCGGCGCGCTGCCCGAGGGCGCGCGCTTCTACGTCATCTTCCCCGCCGAGGCGGGCCTGCGCGTCGAGACGAACGGCGACGCCAAGTCGTCGGCGAAGAAGTCCGGCCGCAAGGGCGGGCGCGCGCCGAAGGCCGCCGCGCACGACCGCCGCGCCGTCACCGCGCACGTGATGAGCCTCATGCAGCGCGGCTTCACGCGGCTGCTCGTGGGCGGCGAGGTCGTCGAGCTTCGCACGCCGGACGACTACCCCCGCGAAGACTTCGAGGGCGTCCACGTCCTCGTCGACCGCCTCGTGGCGCGCGCCGACGTGCGCGAGCGTCTGGTGGACTCCTTCGAGACCTGCTTCGTCGAGGGGCACGGCCAAGCCCTCGTCCGGACGGCCGAGGCCGAGCCGCGGACGCTCCGGTTCAGCGAGCGCTTCGAGTGCAAGTACGACGGCATCGTCTACGCGCAGCCCGAGCCGCGCCTCTTCAGCTTCAACAACCCTTACGGCGCGTGCCCGACCTGTCAGGGCTTCGGCAACACCATCGGCCTCGACCTCGACCTCGTCATCCCGAACCCGCAGCTCTCGCTCGCCGAGGGGGCCATCGAGCCGTGGACGAAGCCGCAGTACGACTGGGCGCGCGCCGAGCTGCGCCGCTTCTGCCGGCAGGAAAAGATTCCGATGGACGAGCCCTTCGGGTCGCTCACGCGGCCGCAGCAGCGCGCCATCGTCGAGGGCAGGAACGGCTTCTCGGGCGTGCGCGGCTTCTTCGAGTGGCTGGAGACGAAAAAGTACAAGCTGCACGTCCGCGTCTTCCTCTCGAAGTACCGCGGCTACACGCTCTGCCCCGACTGCGGCGGCGGGCGTCTCAGGCAGGAGGCGCGCGACGTGCGCGTCGGCGGGCGCACGCTGCCCGAAATCTCCGCGCTCTCCATCCGCGACGCCGCCGCCTTCTTCGAGGGGCTCGAACTGTCCGAGGAGCAGACCGCCATCGCCGACAAGGTGCTGTTCGAGATTCGCCGCCGCCTGAAATTTCTGGTTGACGTGGGCCTCGACTACCTGACGCTCGACCGCCTCGCCTCGACGCTCTCGGGCGGCGAGGCCCAGCGCATCCAGCTCGCCACCAACCTCGGCTCCTCGCTCGTCGGCGCGCTCTACGTCCTGGACGAGCCCAGCATCGGCCTCCACCCGCGCGACAGCGAACGTCTCATCAAGCTCCTCCACAACCTGCGCGACATCGGCAACACCGTCCTCGTCGTCGAGCACGACGAGGAGATGATGC
>DATMVI010000647.1:0-5018 GCA_035563275.1 Pyrinomonadaceae bacterium | reverse complement strand
CGTGTGCGGCGCGCAGGCCGGGGCGGGGGCCGCGCCCGACGACCTGCCGCGCGCGCACGACCGCGAGACCGTACACTTCCTGCGCGCCATCATCCGCCGGCCCGCCACCTTCACCTTCGTCTTCCTCATCGCGAACGTCTTCGTCTACCTGCTGATGTCGCTCTCGGGCGGGGCCGAGGGCAACGTCCTGCTGGCCTACGGCGCGAAGCTCAACGTCCTCATCGACCGCGCGGGCCAGTGGTGGCGCTTCGTCACGCCGATCTTCCTGCACGTCTACGTGCCGGGCCTCGGCCCGCTCCACCTGCTCTCGAACATGTACGGGCTGTTCATGCTCGGCCCCTACGTCGAGAAGCTCTACGGGTCGGCGCGCTTCGTCTTCTTCTGGATCGTGACGGGGGTGGCGGGCGTCGCGGCGAGCTACCTCACCGTGCGGCCCGAACTCGCGCAGAGCGGCGCGCTCGGCCGCTTCCTCTTCAAGGCTTACGACGTGCCGTCGGCCGGCGCGTCGGGCGCGCTCTTCGGCCTGATCGGCGTGCTCTTCGTCTTCGGCATCAGGTTCCGGCACGAGCTGCCCGAGGGCCTGAAGCGGGCCTTCGGCACGGGGATGCTGCCGACGATCGTCATCAACCTGTTCATCGGCTACGTCGGCAGCGGCTTCATAGACAACGCGGCGCACCTCGGCGGCTTGGTCAGCGGGATGGCGCTCGCGCTCTTCGTGGGCTACAAGCGCGTCGGCCCGCGCGGGCCGGTCTCCTACGCGTGGCACGTCGCGCAGGTCGCCTGCCTCGCGCTCGTCGTCGTCTCGTTCGCGATGGCGGCGCTCAACTTCGACGCGCCGCCGCCGCGCTGGGGCAACCTCGCCGCCCGCCTGCGCCGCGCGCCCGGCGAAGGGCAGCCCGCGCGCGCCTTCGTCGAGGCCGTCAACGAGGGGCAGCAGGCGCTGGCCGCGTTCCCCGAGGCCGACGAGGCGCGGCTGACGGCGGCGATAGGCAAGCTGGAGCAGACGCCGGGCCTCGGCGGCGACTCCGACGCGCTGCGCGACGACCTGCGCCTCCTGCTCCTGCGCGCGCGGGCGCTCACGCGCGACCGCACGCTCTCGCAGCGCGAGCGCAACCGCCGCGTCGGCCAGCTCGACGCCGACGCCAAGAGCTGGCACGAGCGCTTCGAGGCTTGGGTCGAGACCGAAGGGAGGAAGTTCAACATCCTCTCGGAAGAGACGAAGCAGTAATCGGTAATCAGTCGCCGGCCGCCGGCCGTCGGTAAAACCCTCTCCGTGGGGCGGAGGTGGCGGCGCCGACGGCTGACAACTCATAAAATCAGGAGAAGGAAAGAAGATGGAGATTAAGAAAGTCGGGGTGCTGGGGTGCGGGCTGATGGGGTCGGGCATCGCGCAGACGGCCGCGTCGAACGGGTTCGAGGTGGTGGTGCGCGAGGTCAGCGAGGAGTTGTGCGAGCGAGGCTTCGCCGGCATCGACAAGTCTCTGGCGAAGTTCGCCGAGAAGGGGACGATCACGGCCGACCAGCAGCGGGAGATTCGCGGCCGCCTGCGCGGCACAACCTCGCTCGAAGAGCTTAAAGACTGCGACATCATCATCGAGGCCATCATCGAGAACCTCGACACGAAGCGCGACACCTACCGGCAGCTCGACGAGTTCTGCAAGCCGGAGACGATCTTCGCCTCGAACACCTCGTCGCTCTCGATCACCGAGATGATGACGGCCACGCGCCCCGAGCGCCAGCGCCGCTTCGTCGGCCTGCACTTCTTCAACCCCGTGCCGCTGATGAAGCTGGTCGAGGTCGTCCGCACGGTGCTGACCGACGAGGCCGTCTACGAGCAGGCCGTCGAGTTCGGGCGGCGGCTCGGCAAGGTTCCGGTGCGGGCCGGTGACCGCTCCGGCTTCATCGTCAACCGCCTGCTCGTGCCCTACCTGCTCGACTCGATCCGCGCGCTCGAAGAGGGCGTCGGCTCAATCGTGGACATCGACAACGGCATGAAGCTCGGCTGCGGCCACCCGATGGGGCCGCTGACGCTGCTGGACTTCGTCGGCCTCGACACGACCTACTACATCGCCGAGATCATGTTCGCGGAGTTCCGCGAGCGCCGCTTCGCCCCGCCGCCCCTGCTCAAGCGCATGGTCATGGCCGGCCTCTACGGCCGCAAGTCCGGCCGCGGCTTCTACGACTACGCCGACCCGAAGAACCCCGTGCCGATGAACCTGTTGTGAAGGCCGCGAATCGTGAAAGGCAAGTCGCCAGTCGTCGGCCGCTGGTGAAGACGAAGAACTGACGGCCGACGACTGGCCACTGAGGGCTTGCCTTTTCGATTCAAGGTTCACCGCTTACGTCTGTTATGTCCGTCAGTTACGAAGAGAGAGACGGCGTCGCCTACGTGCGGCTGGAGCGGCCGGAGAAGCGGAACGCTTTGACGGGCGCGATGCTGGAGCGGCTGGCGGAGATTTTCGCCGGCGTGGCGGAGCGCGCCGACTTGCGCGCGGTGATTCTGAGCGGCGCGGGGACGGACTTCTGCGCGGGGACGGACATCGCCGAGTTGGAAGGGCTCGGCGGGGAGGGCGCGCGTCGCAAGGCCGCGCGGGGTCAGGAGGTGTGCGACGCCGTCGAGTTGTGCGGGACGCCCGTCGTCGCGGCGGTGCGGGGCGCGGCGGCCGGGGGCGGCTGCGAACTCGCGCTCGCCTGCCACCTGCGGGTCGCGGCCGACGGCGCGCGTTTCAGTCTGCCCGAGGCGCGGCTCGGCGTCATCCCGGCCTACGGCGGGACGCAGCGCCTCGCGCGCGCCGTCGGCCGCGGCCGCGCGTTGGCGGCGATGATCGCGGGCGAGGAGATTAGAGCCGACGAAGCCCTGCGCCTCGGCCTCGTCAACCGCGTCGCCGCGCCCGAGGAAGTTCTGAACGAGGCCGAGGCGCTCGCGCGCGCCGTCGGCGACACGGCCGCGCCGCTCGCCGCGCGCGCCTGCCTCGAAGCGGTCACGCGCGGCGCGCGCCTCCCGCTCGAAGAAGGTCTCCGCCTCGAAGCCGAACTCTTCGCCCGCCTCTTCTCCACCGAGGACGCGCGCGAAGGAACCCGCGCCTTTCTCGAAAAGCGCAGGCCCGACTTTAAAGGGAGATGACGAACGCGGGATGATGACTGGCGGATGAAAGACGAGACATCGGTCGCCAGCCGTCGGCCCTCGGCGAAGGCAAAGAACTGACGGCTGACGGCTGACGACTGACGGCTAATCCGTCGCTCATCGTCCCGCCTTCGTCATTATCCCCGCCGCCGCTTGTCTCCCGTCACCGCGTTTTCTATACTGCCCTTGCCATTACTCTCAAACGTTTCGGAGACGACGGAGAACGCTTTGCAGCCCGTGACGCATCAGGGCCGACTGCACGCCGGGGGCTTTCGCTTCGCGCTGGTGTCGAGCCGGTGGAACGACTTCCTCACGTCGCGTCTGGTCGAGGGCGCTTTGGACGCGCTCGAACGCCTCGGCGCGGACGAGGGCGCCGTCGAGCACTTCCGCGTCCCCGGCTCGTTCGAGATTCCGCTGCTCGCGCTACGCTTGGCCGAGTCGGAGCGCTTCGACGCCGTCATCTGCCTCGGCACGGTCATCCGCGGGCAGACGCCGCACTTCGAGTACGTCGCCGGCGAGGTCACGAAGGGCGTCGCGCAGGCGGCGATGGAGACGGGCGTGCCGGTGCTCTACGGCATCGTCACCGCCGACACGCTGGAGCAGGCCATCGACCGCGCGGGCGTGAAGGCCGGCAACAAGGGGTTCGAGGCCGCCATGGCGGCCGTCGAGTTGGCTAATCTTTATAAGGACGCTTTCAAGAGTGACGAGTGATGAGGGGAGGCCGCAGGTCGTGAGCCGCGGGGCGTGAACCGGGGGAAGTCGTTTCACCCGGTTTGCGCTCCGCGGCTCGCGGCCCGCGGCTTTTCACCCGTCATTCGTCGCCGCATTAATTCATATGGGTTCAAGGCGTAAGGCGCGCGAGTGCGCCTTGCAGATGCTCTTTGCGGCGGACGTGGCGGGCGGCGGGCGGCCTGACGAACTGGTGCGCGCCTACTGGGAGGAGCTGGGCGAGCCGGAGCTGGACGAGGGGGCGCGCGAGTTCGCGACGCGCCTCGCCACCGGCGCGCTCTCGCACATCGCGGAGCTGGACGAGCGCATCCGCTCGCGCGCCGAGCACTGGCGCATCTCGCGCATGGCGGTCGTGGATCGCAACATCCTGCGCCTCGCCGTCTACGAGTTCATCCACGAGCCGACCCCGCGCACCGTCGCCATCAACGAGGCGCTGGAGATCGCCCGCCGCTTCTCCACCTTCGAGGCCACGCAGTTCATCAACGGCATCCTCGACGCCATCAAGCGCGACCTCGACAAGGAGCGCCCGCAGGAGGACGCCGCCCCGCACCCCGACGAGGAGCCGCCCGCCCCGGAGGCCGAGGGGCAGCACCCGCAGGCCGACAACGGCGGCAAGACGGCTTCGGCGAAGTAGACAGTAGTCAGTAGACGGTGGTCGGTAGTAGTCTTAAGGGCGGCGCACGCGCCTCGGGGGCGTTGCGCCGCCCGACTTCTTTTCTGCTGACTACTGTCTAATCTCTACGCGTTCCTTCATGGACGACCGGCTGCTCAGCGAGTTTCTGGCCGAGGCCGAGGAACTCATTGACGAACTCTACCGCGACCTCGCCGCGCTGCGCGGGGCGCGCGACGAGGGGCGCGCCCGGCGCGAGCTGGTCGGCCGCATCTTCCGCCACGTCCACACGCTCAAAGGCTCCGCGGCCGCGGCCGGCGTCGCGACGGCGAGCGCGCTCGCGCACGACTTCGAGTCGCTGCTCGACGCCGTGCGCGCGGGCCGCGTCGCCGTCGGCGAAGAGGCCCTAGCGGCTTTCGACGAGGCGCTCGACGCCATCGCGGCCGACCTCACGGCCGCCGCGCGCGGCGCTTCGTCGGCCCCGCCGAGGGGACTCGCCGAGCGTCTGCGCAGTCTGGCCGCGGCCGGCGCGCGGCCCGCCGAAGAGGCGACGGC
>DATMVI010000646.1:0-2216 GCA_035563275.1 Pyrinomonadaceae bacterium | reverse complement strand
GTGCCGTGGCCGTGGATGACGCGGACGTGCGCGTGGCCTTGCAGGTAGGCTTCGTCGAGGAAGCGGTCAACTTCGTCGCGCGCGTCGTCCGTGGTGCGGCCGATGAGGTTGAGCTCGGCGTCCACCGCGTCGCGCCCGCCTCTGAGTTTGACCTCGGTGCCGCGCTCCTGCATCCGGCGCAGACGCCCCGCCAGCGTGTCGTCCTCCTTCGACTTCTTCGGCTGCGCCTTGACGAGTTCGAGGTTCGAGAGCTTCTCGCGGAAGCGCAGGTTCTTGACGCGCACCTCGGCCTCGCCGTCGCTGACGCGCTCGACCGTGCCGGTCATGCCGAGCGTCGTCAGACGGACTTCGTCGCCGGCCGCGATGTCGCGCGGCTCTTCGGCCGATGAAGGCGTCCGGGGCTGGGCGTCGGACTCTTCCTTCGTGCTACGGACGACTCGGACGCCGCCGGGCTCTCCCCCTCCGCGTGCGGTGGCCGCGCGGGCCTCGGCGCGCGCCTTCTGCGCTTCGCGGCGCAGCTCGGCGGCGCGGCGCTCGGCCTCGCGCTCGACGCGCGCGCGGGCGGCGCGGTCTTCGATCTTCGAGTAAAGCTCGCGGGCCTGCCGCTCGAAGTCGGCCACGGCGCGTTCGAGGGCGCGCGCGAACTCCTGCTGGCGGTCGCGCTCGCGCCGCGCGGCCTCCGCCTCCAGCGAAGAATATTTCTCGGCGACGGCGCGGCGCTCCTCTTCGAGCGCGCGGCGCAGAGCCTCGGCCTCGTCGGCCTCGCGCTGGATGCGGCGCAGGTAGTCGGCCGCGAGCAGAGTCTGTTCGTCCACGCGCGCGCGCGCCGACTCGACGATCGCGTCGGGCAATTTAAACCGGCGCGCGATCTCCAGACCCGAGGACGAGCCGGCGACGCCGACGAGCAGGCGGTAGGTCGGCCGCAGCGTGCGCTCGTCGAACTCGACGCTCGCGTTCTGGACGCCCGACTCGTTCGAGGCGTACATCTTCAACCCGCTGTAGTGCGTCGTCGCGATGACGTGCGCGCCGCACGCGCGGCGGAAGTGGTCGACGACGGCGACGCCTAAGGCCGAGCCCTCCTCCGGGTCGGTGCCGGTGCCCACCTCATCCAAGAGGACGAGCGCGGGCCGCTCGCACAGCTCGATCATGCGCCGGATGTTGGCGACGTGCGAGGTGAAGGTCGAGAGGTTGGCGGCGAGCGACTGGCGGTCGCCGATGTCGGCGAGCACCGAGGCGTAGGGCGGCACGCGCGCCGCCCGCGCCGGCACGTGCAGCCCCGAGAGCGCCATCAGGGAGAGCAGCCCGGCGGTCTTCAGGACGACCGTCTTGCCGCCCGCGTTCGCGCCGGAGATGACCATCACGGGCCGCCCCGCGTCGAGCCGCAGGGAGACGGGCACGACCTCCAGCCCCTGCGCGCGCAGGTTCTCTTCGAGCAGCGGGTGCCGCGCCTCTTCGAGTTCGAGCGCGCCATCCTCGTCCACGCGCGGCTCGACGGCGCGCAGGCGCGACGAGAGCGCCGCCTTCGCCGCGACGAAGTCCAGCTCGGCGACGGCGCGCGCGGCCGCGGCGACGGCCGGGAGTTCACGCCGCAACTCCTCGGCGAGCGTGAAGAGGACGCGGGCGATCTCGCGCTCCTCGGTCTCGCGCAGGGCTTGCAGCTCGTTGTTTGAGTCGATGGTCTCAAGCGGCTCGACGAAGACGGTCGCGCCCGACGAGGAGAAGCCGTGGGCGACGCCGCGCACGCGGCCGCGGTGGTCGGCGCGGACGGGGATGACGAAGCGGTCGTTGCGCACCGTCACCAGCTCGTCCTGAATCGCCTCCTCGGAGCGGCGCATGAGGGTTTCGAGCGAGCGCGTGATGGTCGAGCGCAGGCGCACGATGTCGGCGCGCACGCGCGCGAGTTCGGGGCTGGCGCGGTCGTCGAGTTCGCCGCCCGGCAGGATTTTCGAGAAGACGCGCGCGGCCAGAGACGGCAGCGTGCGCGGCAGTTCGGCGACCACTTCCCAGAGCACGGGCGCCGCCTCGCGCTCGGCCGAGACGGCGGCGCGCGCGTCGGCCGCCTGCTCGCACAGGCGCGCGAGTTCGAGAAGCGTCAGCGGCTCCAGCGTCGCGCCCTCAATCGCCAGCCGCGCCAGCGCCTCCGAGGGGTCGGCCAGCTCGCCGAACGTCCACGCCGCCCCGCGCTTGCGCATCTCGACGCACTCGGTCACGGCCGC
>DATMVI010000645.1:0-6208 GCA_035563275.1 Pyrinomonadaceae bacterium | reverse complement strand
CGTCGGCGAACTCTTCGGGCGTCCAGCGGTAGCGGCCGAGGTCGCAGCGGCCGCGCTCGTTGAAGACGACGCCCTCGGCTTCGAGCATGCGCTGCTGCTTGTCGGGCGGGAGCACGACGCGGCCCGTCGAGCACGCGCCCTGCGCGTTGATGACGCGGTGCCACGGGTCTTCGTCGTCGGCCGTGCTCATGACGAAGCCGACGGTGCGCGCCGTGTAGCCCTCGCCGAGCAGCTCGGCCAACTGGCCGTAGGTCATCACGCGCCCCGCGGGGATGCGGCGCACGATGTCGAAGACGCGCGCGCGGTAGCGCGGCGAGTCCACGTCAACCCGCGGCCCCGGCGCGCCGCCCTCAACCGCCCGCGCGTCGCTCTGCTTGTCGCTCATCGTCGTTCGGCTCTCCCCGCCGTCGGGCGTTCCCTGAAAGTCCCTTCGCGCCCGCGCCACCACGCGCGCCACTCCTCGACGGCCCGCTCGCGCTCCGCCCGCGGGGCCGCGGGCCGGAAACTCAGTCACGTGCCGGCCGCGGCGCGCAGGCACATCTCGGCGAGGAAGCGCGTCGCGAGGTCTTCCGCGCCGAGCAGGTCGAGCAGTTCGGCGACCGTGCGGCGGGACATCGCGGCGCGGGCGTCCGCGAACTCTTTCCGCGTGCGGAAGGGCAAGGCGGAATCCTTTCAGACGCGCCCGAGGTCGGCGACGGTGCGCTCGTTGACCACGTCGCCGGTGTTGACGACGCTCTTCGGCTCGAAGAGCAGGACGTGCGCCTCGCGCTCGGCGACGGGCAGGTGCTCGACGCCGCGCGGGATGATGACGAACTCGCCCTCCGCGAGCTCGATCTCGCCGTCGCGCAGCCTGATCCTGATGGCGCCCTTGACGACGAGGAACATCTCGTCCTCGGCGTCGTGCTTGTGCCAGACGAACTCGCCTTCGAGCTTCACCAGCTTGACGTACGAGTCGTTGACCTCGCCGGCGATCTTGGGGCTCCACCGTTCGCCGAAGAGGCCGAACTTTTCGTTGAGATTGACTTTCTCGATCATCACCTTCGTATTACGGGCGAGGCGCGGGGGCGGTTCGGTCGAGCGTCCGCAGCACGGCGCGGGCCGGCGCGCCGTCGCCGGCCCCGGCCGCGAGCCTGAGCGGCAGGCAGATCAGCTCGTAGAGGCCCGCGCCGACCGCGCGCAAGTCCAGACCCTCGACGATGACGACGCCGGCCGAGAGCAGCGCGAGGTGCGCGGCGAAGTCCTCCGCGCCGTAGCGCTCGATGGAGAGGTAGTCGAAGCCGACGAGGCGGACGCCCGCGCCGGCCAGAGCGCGCGCCGCCTCCGGCCTGATGTAAGTGAAGTCGGTGCGGAAGCGGCCTCGCGGGTTCTCCCAGAAGGCCGAGTTGCGCGTCTTGAAGAGAACGCGCGTCGCGCCGCCGAGCGCGCCGGCGCTGACGTGACTCTCTTCAACCGCCCCGGCCTCGGGCGGGATTTCGACGACGCGCGCCTCGCCGACGAACGCGTCCAAGTCGAGCGAGGGGAGGCGGGGCGCGCCCTGTATGAAGTGCGCGGGCGCGTCCACGTGCGTGCCCGTGTGCGCGCCGAGGTGGAGCATGGTGACGTTAGCCGGGTCGCCGCGCTCGATGGCGGCCCCCACCTCGAACCTGATGCCGGGGTCGCCCGGGTAGGTCGGCGTCTCGCCGGGCGCGATGGGCACGGAGATGTCGTAGATGGGCATAGAAGAGTCCGGAGTCCGGAGTCTGAAGTCCGGAGTCAGGAGAGTCTCTTCCGACTTCAGACTTTAGACTCCGGACTCCGGACTGGCTGCATGGTAATGGCCGCGTGGGGGGCTGTCAACGAAGGGCCGCGGGCGGCGGCCGGGGTTGTTGCGGGGCCGCGGCGGCGTGCGTTAGCATGTCGGCCGGGGCGCGTTAGGGGTCGCGCCGCGCGGCGAAGCGAAAGGTGAGGGAACAGGACTTCAAAGGGGGCGCGGGTGAGGGCGGGCCGCGGGTCGCCGCGTCGAGCTATTTGAACTCCGCGCCGCTCATCTGGAGCTTTTTACGCGGGCCGAGACGCGGCGAGGTGCGCCTGTGGACGGACGCGGCCCCGGCGCGGTGCGCCGACCTTCTGGCCCGCGGTCAGGTCGAGGCCGCGCTCGTGCCCGTCATCGAGTACCAGCGCCTGCCGGAGGTCGAGGTCGTTGACGGCGTCTGCGTCGGCGCGCGGCGCGAAGTCCAGAGCGTCGTGCTCGTGACCCGCAAGGCGCGGCTCGAAGAGGTCGGGACGGTGGCGCTCGACACCTCTTCGCGCACCTCGGCGGCGCTCGTCGAGGTGATCTTCCGCGAGTTCGTCGGCCGCGCGCCGCGGCTCGAACCGGCCGAGCCGGACTTGAAAAGGATGCTCGGGGGCCACGACGCGGCGCTCGTCATCGGCGACCCGGCGATGACCTTCGCGCGCGAGGGCCTGCGCGTCCACGACATGGCGGCGCTGTGGCGCGAGTTCACGGGCCTCGGCTTCGTCTTCGCGCTGTGGATGGGGCGCGGCGAGGCGGCCCGCGCCGTGGACTTCGCCGCCGCGCGCGACGAGGGCGTGGCGCGCGTCGAAGAGATCGCGGCCGAATACGAAAGGGAACTCGGCCGTCCGCGCGCGGAACTCGTCTCATACCTGCGCGACAACATCTGCTTCGAGATGAACGAGGAGATGCGCCGCGGCCTCGAACTCTTCTTCCGGCTTGCGCACCGCCACGGCGTCACGCGCGAGTCGAAGCCGCTGAAGTTCCTGTGAGCGCGAGAGACTTGAGGCGCGCGCCGGCACGCGAGTTGACTTGGTAATGGGCGCGGCGGGCGACCGCGAGCGCCGCCGCTGTGAACGTCCCGCGCGCCGCATTTTTTTAAGGGCGGGCGCGGGATTGCAAAACGCCTATTTGAGAATTTCAGATTTGAAATCTGCCATTCGCGGCCCGAACCGGAAACGAGAGCTTAATGACCACCGACATCCAACCCATCCTCGACCGCGTGCTGGCGGGCGGGCGCATGACGGCCGAAGAGTGCGCCGTGCTGCTCGAATCGCACGACGCGGCACGCCTCGGGCTGGCCGCCGACGAGGTGCGCCGGCGCAAGCACCCGTCGGGCGTCGTCACCTACATCATCGACCGCAACGTCAACTACACGAACGTCTGCAACGTCGTCTGCACCTTCTGCGCCTTCTACCGCCGGCCCGGCAAGCCCGACACCTACGTCACCACGGTCGAACAGATTTGCGAGAAGATCGACGAGACCATCGCGCTCGGCGGCACGGGCGTCCTCATGCAGGGCGGGCTGCACCCCGACTTCGGCATCGAGTGGTACGAGGAGTTGCTGCGCGCGCTGCACGCGCGCTACCCCGACTTCCAGCTCCACTGCTTCTCGCCGCCCGAGATTCACAACATCCACCTCATCTCGAAGCTCCCCTACGAGGAGATCATGCGGCGGCTCAAGGCGGCGGGCCTCTACAGCATGCCGGGCGGCGGCGGCGAGATTCTGGACGACGAGGTGCGGCGGCGCGTCTCGACCAAGTGCACGACCGACGAGTGGCTCGGCGTGATGCGCGCGACCCACCGCGTCGGGCTGCGCTCGACGGCGACGATGATGTTCGGCATCGGCGACCGCACCGAGCACCGCGTCCGGCACTTGCAGCGCGTGCGCGACCTACAGGACGAGACCGGCGGCTTCACGGCCTTCATCCCGTGGACGTTCCAGCGCGAGCACACGGCGCTCGGCCGGCGCATCAAGGAGGAGCCGACCGGCCTCGACTACCTGAAGATGCTCGCCGTCTCGCGCCTCTTCCTCGACAACGTCGAGCACATCCAGTCGTCGTGGCTCACGCAGGGGTTGAGGCTCGGGCAGGTGGCCCTGCGGTTCGGCGCCGACGACATGGGTTCGATCATGATCGAGGAGAACGTCGTCTCGGCCGCCGGCGCGCACAACACGGCCGACGAGAAGATGCTCCGCTACCTCATCCGCGAGGCCGGCTTCACGCCCCAGCAGCGCGACATCCTCTACCGCCACGTGAACCGCGAAGAGTCCGGGGCGCAGGACGCCACCGATTCCGCGACGCTGAGGGAACTGACGGTGGCGTTCGCGGACTAAAAAAGTTCCGGGTTAAGAAACAGAGCCGCGGGCGGCGGCGGGTTGAGTTTGGTTAACATCAACCCGCCGCCGCCCGCGGCCCTGTTTCTGTCTTTAACCCGTAACCCGAAACTTCTTACGCGGCCCGCGCGCCGGTGTACTTGATGGGCGGGGCGATGGGGAGCTTGACCTTGATGACGCCGTCGATCTGGTCTTCGGCGATGCGGCCGGTGATGCTGGCCTGATAGCCGCGCCCCTGAAAGTCGAGCGCGACGGTGGCCTCGAAGCTGTCGTGGGTGACGGAGAGGTTTTCGAGCGGCGCGTCGCCGAGGCGCGAGTTGATGCGGCCATTTAAGACCCCGCCCGTGCCCTCGAAGACGAGCGTCGCCGGGTGCGTGCCGAACGGCGTCGCCACTTGCAGGTTCCAATTTCCCACCAAGTTCATAATCCACTCACTCAGCCTTTCTCACAGTTAGGAGTTAAGAATTAAGAATTAAAACTACTGAGCTTCCATGTCGTGAAGGGCGCCGCGCCGGCGCATCAATTTTTAATTCTTAATTCTTAATTCTTAATTGGTTTTAAAGTCCTCGACGCGCGCGGCGTAGGGGGCGATCTGCCCGCGCACCTGCTCGGCGTCGCCGACGACGACCACCACCGCGCGGTCGGGCGTGACGTAGAGGTTCGCCGCGCGGCGCACCTCCTCGCGGGTCACGCGCTGGACGCGGTCGCGGTAGGTGTGGAGGTAGTCTTCGGGCAGCTCGTGCATCCGAATCTGCACGAGCTGGTCGACCAAGCCCTCCTGCGTCTCAAGGCGGATGGGGAAGATGCCGGTCAAGTACGCCTTCGCGTCGGCCAGCTCCTTCTCCGACACGTCCTCCGAGCGGATGCGCTCGTACTCGTAGAAAATCTCCCTGAGCGAAGCGCCCGCGACGGGCGTGCGCACCTCGGCCGTCGCGCGGAAGCTGCCGGCGTGGCGGCGCGCGTCGAGCTGCGTGTAGGCCCCGTAGGTGTAGCCCTTCTCCTCGCGCAGGTTCATGAACATGCGGGCCGAGGCCGTCGCGCCGAGGATCGTGTGCATGACGAGGAGCGGGAAGTAGTCGGGGTGCGTGCGCCTGATGGCGAGGTTGGCCACGATGAGGTTGGCCTGCGCCGAGCCGGGGCGGTCGACGAGGTAGGCGACGCGCTCGGCGCGCTCGGGCGGCGCGGGGAAGCTCGGCTCCCCGACGGGCCGGGCCGGCCACGAGCCGAAAAGTTCTTCGGCCTGCGCGACGACCTCCGCGCGCCGCACGTCGCCGACGACCAAGAGCAGCGCGCCCGCGGGCGAAAACTTCTCGCGGTGGAAGGCGAGCAGCCGCTCGCGCGTCATCGCCTCGATGGACTCGGGCGTGGGCGAGACGACGGCGTAAGGGTGCGCGCCGAAGAGGACGCGGGCGAGCGCCTCGGTGGCGAGGAAGGAGGGCTGCGCGCGCTGCGCGATCAGGTTCTGCTGCGCGTTGTCCTTCGCCAGCTCCAGCTCGTCCTCGGGGAAGGTGGGCCGGAGCGCCACGTCGGCCAGAAGCTCGAAGACCTCGCGGGTGTAGGCCGAGAGCGCCGAGGCGGCGACGGTCGTGGTGTCGCTGCTCGCGCCGGCGTTGAGGGTCGCGCCGTAGCGCGCGACCTCCTCGGCGATGCGCCGGCTGTCGCGCGTCGCGGTGCCCTCGGTGAGCATGCTGGCGAGGATGTCGGTCAGGCCGGGCAGCCCGGGCGGGTCGGAGGAGTCGCCGCTGCGGAAGGCGAGGCGGAAGCTGACGAGCGGCAGGCGACTCTCCTCGACGACGACGACGCGCAGGCCGTTGGCCAGCCGCGTCTCCTCGGCCGCGGGCAGGTTGAGCGGGCGCGGCGCGAGCGGCGCGGGCGGGCGGCGGCGAAACTCTTCGGCAGGCAGCATGAAGAAGTGGTCAGCAGTCGGAAGTCGGTAGAAATACCATCGCCATCGCGTCGCGCGGGTAGCAGCGCCAGTAAATTCAGCGCGGGGCCTGCGGGCCGCCGGCTACTGTCTGCTGGCTACCGGCTCGACTACTTCCTTGCCGTCCGCGACGGGCGGGGGCGGCTCGGTGGGCGGCTTCGGGGGGATTTGCGGGGGC
>DATMVI010000644.1:0-4238 GCA_035563275.1 Pyrinomonadaceae bacterium | reverse complement strand
CTGCGCGACGCGCAGCGCGAGCTTGCGGCTGTAGACGCCGCCGCGCGCGTTCACCTCCTGAAAGTAGGCGTCGAGCACCTCGCGCATCGCCGCGCCCGCTTCGGCCAGCGGCCCGGCGGAGGGCACGAGCAGGCCGACGCTGATCGAGCTCTCGGTGAGGCCGGGGTCGCGGTCGGCCTCGATGCGCTTGAGGTAGGCGATGAGGTCGGCCATGTCGCCGGCCGACATGCGGTAGCGCGGCATGGCGACGAGCAGCTCGTTGCCGTCGGGGTCGACGCCGCCCGTGACGGCGCGGATGAAGGAGGACTCGGTGAACGGGCCGTGCTTGCGCCCCGAGGGGTGCGTGTGGCCGTAGGGCTTGAGGAGGTTCGACCAAGTGAGGTTGCCGGCCGTGACGCCGCCCTCGGTCTTGCCCTCGCCGCGCAGGCCGTGGCAGCCGGCGCACGTCACGGTCGAGCCGGGCACGTCGATCTCGCCGACGACGGCGACGAGCTCGCGCCCCGAGGCGCTCTGGCCGCGCAGGTAAAGCTCCTTGCCGCGCCGCTCCTGCTCGTTGAGCGCCTGCCGCGCGGGCGCGGGGGTCGTCCCCGCCTGCCGCGTCCCGACCGCCTCCGCGCTCAGAAGCGCGCACGCGCACGCGAGCGCGACGCAGGCGGCGGCGAGTTTGAGGGTTCTGCTCATCTGCTGACACGAGGGCGCCGGGCGCCAGTCGCCGGGGAGTGCTGCCTGCCCTCAACCCGACGCCGGGCGCCCGGCACCGTTTTTACTTCCCGCCCTTGTCGGCGGCCGTCTCCTGCACGATGCGGATCAGCTCCTCGGCGCGCGCCATGCCGAGGGCCTTCTTCCAGAGGCCGGTCGGCTCGTTGCCGACGATGATGACGGTCTTGTGATCGTCCTTCGTCTCAACGTACTGGCCGAGCTTGTAGAGCGCCCAGTCGACGTTCTCCTTCTTGCCCGTGAGGAACATCCAGCCGGGCTTGGCGTGGAACTTCGCGGCGTACTCCTTGAGGCGCGCGGGCGTGTCGGTCGCCGGGTCGACCGAGATGGAGACGAGGAACACGTCGCGGCCGAGCCGGTCGCCGAGCGCGTCCTGAATCTTCTCCATGTTGCGGTTCATCGGCGGGCAGACCGACGTGCAGGTGGTGAAGAAGGCGTTGACGACGACGGTCTTGCCCTTGAGCACGTCGGTGTAGAAGCGCACCTTGCGGCCGTCCTGATCGAGCAGCTCCACGTCGGAGAAGTAGTTGGCCGCGACCGACTTCTTCTCCTGCGGCTGGCCGGCGTGCTGGCTCATGTCGTGGCCGGCGTGCGGGTCGGCGGGCTTCGGCGCGGGCTGCTGCGGGGCCTGCGCGGCGGCGGCGGCCGAGAGGCCGAGGGTGATGACGGCGGTCAGGATAAATCTCTTCATGGCGGGGGTCACTCCTTGTCCGCCCCGGCGGCCGGGGCTGCGAGTCTGCCTTCGGCGGCGTCGCCGATGAGCTTGACGAGCTGGCTCGGCTTGGCGAGCCCGTAGGTGCGCGTCCACTGCCCGCGCGCGTCGTTGCCGATGAGCACGGTGGGCGAGTGGTCTTCGCGGCGGGCGGTCGAGGCGGCGAGCGCGCGCAGCAGTTCGTCAACCTGCGGCTTCGCGCCCGTCACGAGCGTCCAGCCCGGCCCGGCGTGAAACTTCGCGCCCCACGCCTTGAGCCGCTCCGGCGTGTCCACGGCCGGGTCGACCGAGATCGAGATGAGATGAACGTCGCGGCCCGCGCGCGCGCCGAGGTCTTTCTGCACGCGCGCGAAGGTCGCGCCGAGCGGCGGGCAGATGGTCGTGCAGGTGGTGAAGATGAAGTTGACGGCGACGGTCTTCCCCTTCACGAGGTCGGTGTAGAAGCGCACCTTGCGGCCGTCCTGATCGAGCAGCTCCACGTCGGGGATGCTCATCCCCGCGCCGCTCTCGTGGGCGTGGGCCGGCGCGGGCGTCGCGGCCTCCGCGGCCGGCTCGTCCTTGCGCAAATCCATCTTGCACTTGGGGCAACTGCCCGGCTTGGCCGACTTGACCTCGGGGTGCATCGGGCAGGAGTAGGTGGCCGCCTCCTGCTTCTTCGCGTGGTCGTGGCCGTCGTGCGCGGCGGCCGCGGGCGACCCGAAGGCGAAGAAGCCGAGCGCCGAGAGCGACAGGAACAGCGCCAGCGACCACGCGGCCAGCGAGTTAAAGAATTTACTTCTCATCGCAATCCTCCATCTACCAGTAGTCGGTAGGCAGTAGTCAGTGGATAAAGACAAACGCCAATGAATCGTTCGCGTGCCGGCGTCAGCAGTCTTCGCGCGGGAGCGCCTACTGGCTACTGACTACTGTCTACTGTCTACTTCTCCGATGTCTTCCCCGCCTCGGCCGGGGCCTCCGAGTGGAGCGTCAGGAAGGGCAGTTGGCGGAAGCCGACGCCGCGCGACGCGCTCTCGACGAAGACCATGTAGACGCCGGCCTCGGGCGCGGTCAGCGTCAGCTCGTAGACGCCGTCGCCCGCGGGCTTCGCGAAGTCGCGCTTCTGCCAGATGCCGGGCGCGAGGAAGAAGAGCACGCGCGCGTCCTTCAAATCCGAGACGGCCGCGCCCGTCGCCGTGTCGATGAGCTTGAAGCGCAGCTTGAAAGGCTCGTTGACGCGAATCTTCCGCGACTCGTTCAGGTACTCGATGCGCAGGGCCGCGCGCTGCTCCGCCTTGGCCGCCGGGTCGGGCGCGGCCTCGGCCTCGAAGCAGTGGACGATGCGCGGCGAGTCGAGCAGGAAGGCCACGTCGTACTTGCCGCCCCTCGGCAGGCGGACGTTCGTCGTGTAGACGCCGCGCGACTCCTCGCGCAGGCTGCGGTCGACGACGCGGACGGCGCGCGGCACGCGGCGGTAGTTCTGGAAGTTGCCCATCGGCGCGGCCATGCCCTCGCTGTAGTAATAAATCTGCTTGTCGCCGGGGTTGGCGACGAGCACGGCGTTGCCCTCGGGCGCGGGGACGATGGCGTCGGTGGCGGCGGCGAAGGTCGGCTCGCTGTTGGGGGCCGCGCTGCCGCCGGGGAACTTCGTCACGTCCGGCTCCTTGCCCATCGTGCTCAGGCGGATGACCGAGACCTCCTCGCTGCCGGCCGAGCGCACGTAGGCGAAGTTGCTGGTGAAGGTCACCTGATCGGGCGACTTGCTGACCGGGACGGCGTGCGCGGGGCGGTTCGTCGAGGCGTCGAAGACGTAGACGACCGAGTCGGCCGCGTTCGGCGCGAACCCGTAGCGGCCGCCCGGCGCGAAGCGGATGGACTTCAGGCCGGGGTTGGCCTTGAGCGTCGCCAGCGTCTCGTGGCCCGCGCCGCCGACGGCCGTCACCTGCCCGTCCTCGCTGGCGACGTAGGCGGCGCGGCTGAGGGTGGAGTAGGCGACCGAGACGGGGCGCGCGCCCGCCGGCACGTCCTTCACCTTCGCGAGCCGCGCCACGTCCACGACCGAGAGCGTGCCGGCCGCGCTGTTGGTGACGTAGGCGAATTTGTTGTCGTCGGAGAAGGCCACCTCGTGCGCGCCCGCGCCGGTCGGGATGGTGGCGGCGACCTTGCCGGCCGCGGCGTCGAGGACGGTCACGCCGCCCCGCGCGTCGCCGCCGCCGGGGTCGTTCGAGACCCAGAGGTATTTCTGGTCGGGCTGGAGGCGCAGGCGCGTGGGCACGGGGCCGGCGTCAATGTTGGTGACGACCTTCCACGTCGCCGTGTCCACGACGGCCACCTGATTAACCTCCGGCATGCTGACGAAGAGCTTGGTGCGGTCGGACGTGAGCGCCCAGTCCGCGCCGCGGCTTTTGAGGAAGACGAGCGTGATGAGCTTGCTGCCGCCGAAGCCGAGCAGCGGGTCGATGACCGAGATGTTCGGCTCCTGATTGAGCGCGAGGATGAAGTAGGAGTTGAGGTCAACGTCGGGGCGCGCGCGCAGGGAGCCCTGCATGAAGCTCTGCACCTTCTCGCGGCACTGCGCGGCGTCGGCCGGCGCGCCGCTCTGCTGCGCCATCCACGCCACGGGGCGGACGCCGGCGAGCGGCGTCTGCGTCGCCGTGTCGCTGACGCGGAAGCGCACGACCGCCTCGCGCCCGGCCGTGACCGTGCCGCCCTCGGCGGCCGGCTCGACGCTGAACTCCACCTTGATGCCTTCTTTGACGACCTCCTGCGGGCCGCGCTGCCGGGCGGGCTGGGCCGGGGTCTGTGCGGCGGCGGCGGCCGGCGCGGGCGTCGC
>DATMVI010000643.1:0-3950 GCA_035563275.1 Pyrinomonadaceae bacterium | reverse complement strand
GCCGTCGCGCATCCTCGCCGGGGCGCGGGCCGCGCCGCGCGGGGCCGTCGGGCCGCGCCGGCGGCTGCCTTTACTTCACTTCCCACTCCGGACGCCGAACCGTCGAAGGACTTATGCTTACAGCCGCGCGCGACGCCTTCTCGCAGTTCTCCGAAAGGTCGAAGCTGTTCCTCGTGGCGCTCGCCTTCAGCCTGCTGGCGATCCTGCTGTCGCTCTGGCTGGGCGGGCTGCTCGCCACGACGATCATCACCGTCCCGGCCCTCGTCGCCGTCCTGCAAGTGACGAAGGGGGTCTGGACGCCCGAAGGCGGCGGCAAGTCGAAGATCGGGATGGCCTCGCTCGGCGTGGCCCTCGCCGCCGTGGCCCTCAGCCCGCGTTGGCACCCCTTCGTCAACTCCCTGCTCGGCCCGCTGCTCGACGAGCACCCGGCGCTCAAAGGGAGCCTGCCGGCCGACGCCCCCTCCATCGCGGCGCTGCTCTTCCTCGTCGCCGTCATCTTCGTCGTCAACTACTTCGCGCGCGACACGACGGCGATGAAGGCGCACCCGTCCCCGGTCGAAAAGGAGTTCCCCGAGAAGGGCTACAGGGAGGCGCTCAAGCTCTTCAAGCAGATGCTCGAAACCGACCTCACCAGCCTCGACAACGAGCTGAACTGGAGCGCCGCCACCTTCGTCCCGCTCGACGCCGAGGTCGAGGTCAAGTCCGGCCCGCGGCGGCGGCGGCGGATCACCGACCTGCTGAGCGCCGTCCGCGCCGACCGCCGCAGCAAGGTCTTCCTCGTCCTCGGCGACCCCGGCTCCGGCAAGAGCGTGGCGCTGCGCAAACTCTGCCGCGAGCTTCTGGGCGAGATCGCGCCGACGGGCCGCGTGCCTCTCTACGTCAACCTCAAGGAGTGGGAGCCGAAGGAGCCGTGGACGGAGGAGGCCCCGCCGACGCCCGCGCAGGTCTACGACTTCGTGCTCGCCAACCTCAAGTCGCGCACGCGGGTCACGGGCAACACCTTCCTCGACACCTACTTCGAGAGGATGTTCGAGGACGGCCGGCTCTTCCTCGTCCTCGACTCGTTCGACGAAATCCCCTCGGTGCTCGACGTGAGCGAGAATTCGTGGCTGATAGACCGGCTCTCCGAGGCGCTCTACAAGTTCCTCGCCGGCCCGCACGAGTCGCGCGGCATCCTCGCCTCCAGAATCTTCCGCCGCCCGACGAAGAAGTTCGACGCGCCCGCGACGCTCGAAATCCGCCCCTTCACCGAGGGCAAGATCGTCCAGACGCTGAAGAACTACATGACCTACAACGAGGGGCTGGCCGACCTGCTCTTCAACCGCCGCCCGGAGTTCGCCGCGCTGGCCCGCAACCCGTTCACGGCCGTCCTCATCTCCGACTACGCGCGCGAGAACGCCAACACGCTGCCGGAGACGCAGGCCGACCTCTATTCGAGCTACGTCGCGCGCCGCCTCGGCGCGTGCCGCGAGCGGATGCAGGAGATGGGGCTCTCCGAGCGCGAGGTGCTGGCCTGCGCCACCGACATCGCGCACGTGATGTTCACCACCGAGAAGTTCGGCCTCGAAGCCCCGGTCGCCGAGCTGGCCGCGCGCCTCCCGCGCCGCCGCGTCGAGCAGGTCATCGACCTCCTCATCTTCGCCCAGCTCGCGCGCCTCGGCCGCGGCCACCGGCGGCGCTTCAGCTTCGTCCACCGCCGCTTCAACGAGTACTTCGCCGTCCGGCGGCTCAGGCAGCGCCGCGCCCTCGTCCAGACCGACTCCATCCCGACCGACTCGCGCTGGCGCGACGCGCTCGTCCTCTACTGCGAGGTGGCCGAGGAGGAGCGGGCGACCGACATCGCCCGGTTCTGCTGGTCGGAGGTCGCCCGGATGGACGACGAGAAGCTGGACATGCGCGCCCCGCAGTACCTCCGCTCCGTCCACTGCCTCCGCTTCCTCAAGGAAGCCTTCCGCGCGCGCACGCGGTGCGTCGAGTCGTTCCGCGACGAGCTGGCCGCCTTCATCCGCTCCCGCATCGAGGCGGGCGACAACCTGCTCACGCAGAAGTTCGCCGTCGAGGCCGTCGGCCTCCTCGACCCGGAGGACATCGACGAGGCGCTCACGCAGGCGCTCGGCGTCGGCAACCCGTGGATCGACGAGACGGCCCTCAAGTCGTGCCACTACCTGCCGCGCACCAGCCGCGAGCTGAACGACGCGCTGGCGCTCTTCATAGACAAGACCGACACGGCCTCCTTCGTCCGGCGCGCGCGCGAGCTGATGTTCTCGCTCAAGCTCTCGAACGTCTTCGCCGACCTGCGCTCGTTCTGCCTCTGGCGGCTGGTCTACGTCGGCTGCGCGGCCGCCGCCGTGCTCGTGCTGCTGGCGCGCTCGCCCATGCTGACGTGGCTGACGCTGACCCTGCTCGCCGCGCTGAGCTTCGCCCGGCTGGTCGCGGGCAAACTCAGCGCCACGTCGGAGCGGACGCGAACCCTCTGGTCTATCTTCAAGGGCCGGGTCGCGTTCGCGGCCTGCCTCCTGCTCCCCGCCCTCGCGGCCGAGGCCGCCCGCTCCCAGAGCCTGACGGCGCAGTTGCCCCCGGAGGCGCGCGAATTCTTAAACCTTCACGTCCGCCCCCACTACCTCTACTCGCTGTTCACGTTCTCCCTCTTCGACCTCGGCGACGCGGAGGCTTCCACCCTGCTGCTCGTCGTCGCGTGCCTGCTCGTCCCGTGGTACGAGGTCAGGCACTACGTGCGCCAACTCTTCCGGGCCCGGCGGCAGAGGAAGCGGGCGGAAGCCGGGGCGGCGACCGAGGCTGCCCCCGGCGCAACCCGGTCTTTCGCCGAAGCCGTCGCGGGCAAGCTCATCGACCTCGTGGGCGAGATTGTGGGCGCGGCGCTCGGGTTCCTCGCGTTGGGGGTGGCGTTCGGGGTGGCGGGCTCCATCCTGAGCGGCGTCATTTGGCTGGTCAAAACCTACGTGCTGTCGAGAATCGAGCTGCCGGAGATGAGCGTCCCCGAGCCGTTGCAGGTGGCCTTCGGCGCGTTCGTCCTGCTCGCCATCGCGGCGGCCCTGCTGGTCGGCCTCTTCAATTTCTTCAAGTTCTTCTGGGACGAGCACCGGAGGCTGCGCCGCTTCCGGCCCGATGTCGAGATGACGCGGGGGCAGATCGCAGAGTTCTTCCACGGCTTCAAGACCGAGCACTGGCGGCTGAAGTTCGTCCGCTCGTTGCAGAGCGTGAAGGTGCAGCCCAACAGCCTCTGGCCCGACGGCAAGCTGCCGCGCGTGGGCAACGACGAAGCGAGCACCCTGCTGGCGAAGCTCGAAGAGCGCTGGCTCGGCCTCGACAGGTAAAGTTCCGCGCCGCGCCCTCGCGCCTAATCCTCACGCCCGCCCGCCGGGGCGCGGCACGGCGCTTGCCCTCCTGCCTACCCGAACTCGTTTCTGACGCGAAACGATACGACACAGTCTGCGGCCTTCTGACACTCACGGGGTCGTGGTCTGTTTAATACGGCTCGATTCAACGAAGGAGAGTACAAGGGATGGGAACTTCAGCAAGGGAATCAAGGGAACGTTCGCAGATGGTCACCGGCCTTTTCAGGGACAAGGAGAGCGCCGAGCGCGCCTACAACTCGCTCGCCGAGCGCGGCTACTCGCACGAAGACATTAACGTCATCATGTCTGACGAAGCCCGTCAGAAATATTACCCGGAAGGCAAGGACTCGGCCGATTCGGATTTTGACAGCAAGGCGCTCGAAGGCGTCGGCGCGGGCGCGGGCATCGGCGGCACGGCCGGCGCGATCATCGGCGCGATTGCGGCCATCGGGACGAGTATCGCGGTGCCGGGCCTCGGCCTCGTCGTCGCCGGCCCGATTGCCGGCGCGCTCGTCGGCGCGGGCGCGGGCGGCGCCACGGGCGGCATCATCGGCGGCCTCGTCGGCTCCGGCATCCCGGAAGACCGCGCCAAGG
>DATMVI010000642.1:0-5821 GCA_035563275.1 Pyrinomonadaceae bacterium | reverse complement strand
CGTCGGCCGCGCCGCCTGCTCGGACGAGAGCCTCGCGCGCCGCGCGTCGCGCCGCGCCGGCGCGGGCGAGGTCGCGGGCGCGGAATTGATCGTGGACGGCTTCAACCTCGTCATCACGGTTGAGGCGGCGCTCGGCGGCGGCCCGCTCTTCCGCGGGCGCGACGCGGCCGTGCGCGACCTCTCCAGCGTCCACGGCTCGTACCGCTCGGTGGACGAGACCGAGGCGGCCATCCTTCTGGCCGGCGAGGCGCTGTCGGCGCTCGGCCCGGCGTCGGCGCGGTGGCTGCTCGACCGGCCGGTCTCGAACAGCGGCCGCCTCGCCGAGCGCGTCCGCGGGCTGGCGGCCGCCCGAGCTTGGCCGTGGGAGGTCGAGGTCGTCTTCAACCCCGACCGGGAGATCACCACCTCGCCCCGCCTCGCCCTCACCTCCGACTCCAACGTCCTCGACGGCGCGGCGCGCTGGTTCAACTTCAACGAGTATTTGATCGCGAACTATTTGCCGCAGGCGTGGGTGATTGATTTAAGTAGTAGACAGTAGACAGTAGTCAGTAGTCAGTAGCGCTCCGCGCCGGGGCCGCTGACTCTGACACGCGAACCGTCAGCAGCCGAAGGTCTTTCTACTGACTACTGACTACTGTCTACTGTCTACTCCTTCTCGTGCATCTGCTTGTAGAGTCGCTTCAGGCGGTCGAGGGTGTCGGCCTCGCGGGTGCTCTTGTCGGCGCGGAGGCGTTTGAAGCGGGGGATGCGCAGCGCGTAGCCGGCGCGGTAGCGGGCCGTCTTCTGGATGTCCTGAAAATCGACTTCGATGACCGCCTCCGGCTCAAGCTCCACGTCGCGCCCGCGGGTGGTGATGACCTTCGGCTCAAGCCGCGCCGTCAGCGCCCGCAGCGTCTCCTCGGAGAACCCCGTCCCGACCTTGCCCACCGTCTTGAACTCCTCGCGGTCACGCACGGCGACGATGAGGCTTGAGAGCAGGCCGCGCCTCCGGCCGGAACCCCAGATGCCGCCCGTCACCACCACGTCCAGAGTCTCGAAGGCCGGCTTGATCTTCAGCCACGACTCGCCGCGCCGGCCCGGCACGTAAGTGGCGTCAGGGTCTTTAGCCACCAGCCCCTCGTGCCCCTCGGCGAGCGCGCGCCGGAAGAACTCCTCCTGCTCGGCCGGCCGGTCGGTGACGACGGCCTCGGTCATCTGCACGCGGTCGGTCGGTCGGAAGAGTTTCGCGAGGCGCGCGCGCCGCTCGGACTGCGGCCGGCTCATCAGGTCTTCGCCGTCGTGGTAGACCAGCTCGAAGAGGTAGAGCACGAGCGGAATCTCGCGCGCCTTCTCCTCGACGGCGTGGACGCGCCCGAGCCGCATGAGGACGGACTGGAACGGCTGTTTCTCGCGCAACTCGGGGTCGAAGGCGACGGCCTCGCCTTCGAGGATGGCGTCGCCGCCCTTCCACGATTTCTGTAGGGCGCGGACGAGATCGGGCATCGCGGCCGTGTCGTCGTTGAGGCGGCGCGAGTAGAACCTGACCTCGGGCGGGCGGCCGCCCCTGACGTGGATTTGCAGGCGCGCGCCGTCGTACTTGACCTCGAAGATGATTCGCTTGCCGGCGAACTGTTTGAAGATGCGCGCGGGGTCGTCCACCTTGTGCGCGTTCATGAACTGGTAGGGGCGGAAGAGGGTGAGGCCGGCGCGCGCCAGCGCCCCCCGGCCCTTCTTCGCCTGCGACGCGACGTGGCCGATGTCGTTCGTCATCGCGTAGAGGTGTTCGACGGCGGCCGGCTCGACGCCGAACGCCTCGGCCAGCGCGCGCCCGAGCGTGCCGACGCCGACCTTGATCCGCATCTGGTTGAGGGCCATCCGCGTGAAGTACATCGCGCCGCGCGCCGTCGTGCGCGTGAAGACGTACTCGACCAGCGCCTCGCCCGACTCGCCGCGCGCGGCCGCGCGGTTCGCGCGCCGCCACAACTCCTCGACCGTGAGCGTGTCCGGGCCGCCGACGCGCGCCGCCACCACCTCGCTCATGTCGCCCGTCCGCTTCACCTCGTCGTCGATCTCCTCGGCGGTCGCGCCCGAAAGGTGCGCGACGACCGAGCGGATGGCGCCGGGGCCGACGCCTAACTTGTCGGAGAGTTGCGGCGAGACGACCTCGCTCAAAGTGAAGTGCGCCGCCGCTTCGAGCGTTTTGCGGTCGGCGTCGCGCAGCAACTCGGCGAGCAGCCGCACGCGCTCCGGCTCGCCGCGGGCGGCGCTGACGCGGTCGTAGGCTTCGGCCAGTTCGGAGAATTTCATCGGCTTCCTTCGGAGGGCTCGTCGGCTCCCGCGCCCCGGCGGCTCCGGTCTTCTTAGTCGCGCGCGCACGGTAGCACGCAAATTGCAGACCGGTTGTGAGCGCGTTTGCGCGGGGCGTGGCAGGGCGATGGCTAAGTCGAAAAAAGCGCGGAGGTTGGACGAGTTGGCCGCGCAGATTCGGGTCTGCACGCGCTGCCCGCTGCACGAGTCGCGTACACAGGCTGTACCGGGAGACGGCAAGTACGCGGCGCGGGTGATGATCATCGGCGAAGCGCCGGGGCGCGAGGAGGACGAGGCGGGCGTGCCCTTCGTCGGCGCGGCCGGCCGCTACCTCGACAAGGTGCTCGAAGGCACGGGCCTGCGGCGGGCCGACTTCTTCATCACCAACACGGTCAAGTGCCGCCCGCCGAAGAACCGTACGCCGAAGAGCATCGAGACGGGGACGTGCACGGCCAACTACCTGTTCGAGCAGATCGAGCTGATCGCGCCGCGGCTCGTGATGCTGCTCGGCGGCGTCGCCGCCAAAGCCGTGCTCGGCGTCAAGAGTGTGAACGAGGCGCGCGGCCGCGTGGTCGAGCGCGAGGGCCGGCGCTACCTCGTCGGCTACCACCCGGCGGTGCGGTTCTACCGCGAGGACTTGGGCGAGAAGGTGAAGGAGGACTTCGCGCTGCTCAGGCGCGAGCTGAAGAAGTTGTGAACGAGACTTCTTTGCGTTCTTCTGCGGGCTGATCTGCCCCCCGCTCTTTGCGTTCTGTGTGAGATGAACTTGGGGGTTCGCAAAGGTCGGGGAGTCCGCAGAAGAGCGCAAAGGGGGCGGCTCGGGGTGGCGATGGGGTTGGAAACTTACCAGAAGATGCGCGACTTCCGGCGGACGCCCGAGCCGCGCGGCCGCGTCGCGCGGCGCAACGGCTGGCGCTTCGTCGTGCAGGAGCACCACGCCTCGAAACTCCACTTCGACTTCCGTCTGGAGATGGGCGGCGTGCTCAAGTCGTGGTCGCTGCCGCGCGGCCCTTCGCTCGACCCGGCCGAGCGGCGCCTCGCCGTCCCCACCGAAGACCACCCGGTCGAGTACCTCGACTTCGAGGGCCACATCCCCGACGGCGAGTACGGCGCGGGCGAGCACATGCGCTGGGACGGCGGCACCTACGAGCTGCTCGACGCCGCCGACCCGCTTAAAGCTTTAGAGTCGGGCAAGCTCGCCTTCGCGCTGAAGGGCGAGAAGCTGCGCGGCGCGTTCTCGCTCGTCGAGATGAAGGGGCGCGGCGGCCAGTGGCTCCTCATCAAGAAGCAGGACGAGCACGCCGAGCCGGGCTGGGTGCTGAGGCTGAGGCGGCCGTCGAACGGCAAAGACACTTTGGAGGGGAAGCCGAAGGGCGGGGGGCGCAAGGCGAAGGGCGGGGGTGAAGCCGGGGCCGGCAAGCGAACCGGCGTGAGGAAGTTCAGCACGGCCGAGAAGGGCAAGGCGCTGTCGGCCCGCGCGCTGAAGTCGAAAGACCTGAGCGGCGACTTGAGCGTGAGGGTCGGGCGCGACGCGGTGCCGCTCACGCACCTCGAGCGCGTCTACTGGCCCGAGGAGGGCTACACGAAGGGCGACCTCGTCAGGTATTACGACGAGATCGCGCCGCTCATCCTGCCCTACCTCGAAGACCGCCCGCTGATTATGAAGCGCTACCCGGCGGGCATCCGCGGCCAGTCGTTCCACCAGCACGACGTGAACGAGGCCCCCGACTTCGCGCGCACCGTCACGCTCGAAGTCGAGGAGGGCGGCCACACCGTCGACTACCTCGTCGGGACGGGCCGCGCGACGCTGCTTTACATGGCGAACCTCGGGGCCATCGAGCGCCACCCGTTCCACTCGCGCGTCCGCAGCCTCGACCGCCCCGACTGGTTCGTCTTCGACCTCGACCCCGGCGAGGGCGTCGAGTTCGAGACGATCTGCGCGCTGGCCGTCGCCACGCGCGACGTGCTCGCGCGCCTCGGCCTGAAGAGCTACCCGAAGACCTCCGGCTCGCGCGGCGTACACGTCTACGTCCCCGTCGCGCCGGCCTACGACTACGGGCGGGTCGCGGAACTGGCCGAGCAGGTCGCCGCGGTCGTCGCGCGCGAGAACGCGGAGACGGCGACCGTCGAGCGCAGTCTGAAGAAGCGCCGGCGCGGGCAGATTTACGTCGACCACATGCAGAACGCGAAGGGCAAGTCGGTCGTCGCGCCTTACTCGGTGAGGCCGCGGCCGGGCGCGCCGGTCTCCGCTCCGCTCGAATGGGGCGAGGTCGAGCGCGGGAAGATCACGCCGCGCGACTTCACGATCAAGAACATGTCGCGCCGCGCCGCGCGCAAGGGCGATCTGTTCAGGCCCGTGCTGGCGGGCCGGCAGCGGCTCGAAGACGCCTTCGGGGCGGCGCGCGACCTGCTCGCGGAGGCGAAGCGGCGGCGGGCGCGCGCCTGAAGTTGTGGCCGCTCACGGGAGAGCTTCACGCGGCCGGACGAGGCCGTTTCAAGGAGGAGACACATGGCAGGCAAAAAGGGAGACCGCGAGTTGATCGACACCGGCACCGACAAGCGCTACGTGAGGCGCGACGACAAGGGCCAGTTCAAGGAGAGCGACGACGTGGGCCGCTCACTCTCGCAGGACGTGAAGACTTCGGCCAAGACGAAGGTGAGGTCGGGGCAGGGCGACCGCGGCGACCAGAAGCGCAAATGAGTTTCGGGCCTCGGGTTTCGGGTTGAAGACGACCTCTTGGCTCGAAACCCGAGACCTTAAACTCGAAAGTCTCGCGAAGCGAGGAGGAGGTTTACATCATGTCCACACGTTACAGGAATCTTGATTGGGAGAGAGACGACGACCGCTACGGCCGCGAGGACGACGACCGCGGTCGCCCACACGAGCGCGGACTCTACGGCACGCGCGGCCTCGGCGGCGGCCGCGACTACGAGGACTACGGCTACGTCGGCGGGGCTTACGGCGGCGGGGCCTACGGGCGCGGCTCGCGCGAGGCGCGCGACTACGGGCGCGATTACGGCCGCGACTACGGCCGCGAACAGGGCCGCGATTACGGGCGCGACTACGTGACCGGCGAGTACCGCCGCGAGCACACGCAGCGGCGCGGCCGCGAGGGCGGGGGCGCCGACTTCATTGACCGCGGCTACGAGCGCAGCTACCGGCGCGACGACGACCGCGGCGGGCGCGACACCGACTACGGCCGCACCACGAGCCGCTTTTACGGCCGCCGCGGCGAGCAGTACGAGCGCGAGCTGGAGCGCGACGACTACGGGCGCGGCTACGGCGCGCCCGGCGGCTTCGGCCGGCGCCCGCGCCGCGACGACGACGACGATGCGGACGACCGCCGGGAGCGCTACCGCGCGCGCGGCCGCGGCGGCGACGACGACCGCAACTGGCTCGACCGCGCCGCCGACGGGGTGCGCTCGTTCTTCGGCGGCGACGACGATGACGAACGCCGTTACCGCGCGCAGGGCGGCCGCCACCGCGGGCGCGGGCCGCGCAACTACCGCCGCTCGGACGAGCGCGTCCGCGACG
>DATMVI010000641.1:0-7809 GCA_035563275.1 Pyrinomonadaceae bacterium | reverse complement strand
CGTCGGCCGTCAGGATGTAGGCCGGGCGGTCGTGCAGCAGGTCGGGCTGTTCGTTCAGGTAAGTGAACTCCAGATCGCGGTGGTACTGCTCGGGCGTGCCGACGACCGTCACGCGCGCCGTGTTGACGAGGTAGCCCACGTCCTGCGAGTCGGCGAAGGTCGAGGCGCTCTCTTCGAGGTAGGCCACGTAGTTGACGCCGGGGTCTGCGGCGTCGGCGTTGACCTTGGCCGCGAGCTGCTGGAGCGACGGGAGGTCGAAGACCTCGATGACGCCGAGGATGTCCGGCGTCCGCAGGACGTTGCGGACGGCGAGCGAAGCCTTCTCGAGCCGCGCGGCGAAGTTCGCGTTCGAGACGCCGAAGTTCTCAAGGTTGGCGTGCGCGATGGTGAACTCCTGCGCGGTGCGCGCCGGGACGGGCGTGGCCGCCGTGACGCCGCCGGCGGTCGCGGGCGTCGCGCCGGAGTCGAGCACGATGCGGAAGTTGTCGAAGGCGTAGTCGAGCGGGCCGACGATGCCCGTGACGAGCGTGCCCGTCGTCACGTTCACCGACGCGCGGCGCGTGCCGGCGGCCGTCGTCGCGTCGTCGCTGTCAACCATGACGCGCTCGAAGTTGCCGTCGAAGATCGGCGGCGCGGGCGGCGGGTTGGGCGCGAACGGCGGCTCGTCGGCGGACGGGATGGGGTCGCCGGCCTCGATGCCCGGCTCGCGGAAGGGGCGCGGCCGCGGCGGCTCGACGCCCCAGAACTCGCCGAAGCCGTTGGTCGCGTGCGAGACGGTGATGGCGGCGACCGACATCCGCATCGCCTCGTAGCGTTCGAGCTGCGCGCCGCGGCTCGGGTGGCCCGGCGTGAAGACGCCGAGCGCGGTGGCGTCGACGGGCGCGGGCAGGGGGTTGCCCGACGAGAGCAGGTTGATGGTGAGCGGCCCGACGATCTCGGTCAGCGTCTCGGGGTCGGCCGGCGTCGAAGCCTCGGCGCTCGAAGCGGCGCGGAACTCGTCCACCGCGCCGGTCACTTGGACGGCGTCGCCGACGGCGACCGTGGGCGCGCTGCTGGTGAAGACGAAGACGGCGTCGGAGGTCGCGGGGTCGCCGTCGCCGGCCGCGTCCTGAAGGAAGAAGCCGTTGGTCTTGCGCGCGGTGACGACGCCGGTCGTGGTGACGAGGACGCCGTCGTAGGGCGAGGTTCCGGTGTTGCCCTGAATCTCGGGGATCGTCCGCACCTGCGGCGGCAGCGGGCAGTTGTTCGGGCCGTCGGGCGAGGGCGCGGCCTGCGTGTAGGAGGCGGTGTTGCGCGCGCCGCCCGAGCCGTTCGGGCAGCGGCCGCTCGAATTGTTCTGGCCGCCGCCGCCGGTGTTCTCGTCCACCTGCGGCTCGCCCGCGTTCAGGAGGACGAGCAGGCCGGGGTCGTCCGGGTCGGCCGTGTCGTAGACGACGGCGTCGATGAGGTTGGCGGTGGTGACGGCCGTGCCGTTCGGGAAGCCGGAGGCGTCGCCGGCGTAGAGCGCGGCGGCGTCCTGCCCGTTCTGGATGGAGTCGTTCGGGATGACCACGTCAACGCCGGGCACGGCCGCGTTGCCGATGGTCAGGTAGCCGGCGGCGTTGGTCGTGAAGCCGTCGAGGTCGACGGCGCGGTACGAGAGGTCGTTCGAGCCGTTGTAGAGGACGACGACCAGCCCGCTCAGAGAGGTGTTGCCCGCGCCGCCGTCGTAGAGTTCGATGAACTCGGCGGCGTCCGCGCCGGGCGTGTCCGAGTCGAGCTCGTTGATGATGATGTTGGTCGGCGGCGGGGGGGTCGGGGTCGGCGTCGGGGTCGGGTCAGGCGTGGGCGTCGGGGTCGGCTCAGACGTGGGCGTCGGGGTGGGCGTCGGCGCGCCGAAGGTCTGCCCGGTGTTGACCGCGCCGGAGGTGTGGGGCGCGGCCGCGGCCCACGTGAACTCGCCGTAGGTGGTGCCGGTGCCGGTGAGCCGGAGCGACTGGCCGTCCGCCTCCGAGCCGTCCTCGGAGACGCCGATGTCGGTGCAGGCCACCCCGCTGGCGGGGCCGTTCGCCGCCGTGAAGGTGCCCTCGTAGCAGAGGAACTGGATGAGGGCGTTGCCCGGCCCGACGAGGGCCACGCCGTCGGGCGAGCCGTTCTGGATGCCGTTCACCGCGTAGCCGAGCGCGACGGTGCCGTAGCCGCCCTGCTGGGCGGGGATGGTGCCGGACAGCGCGTCCGTGTCATAGCTGGCCCCGCCGGAGCCGTTGTAAAGCACGATTGAATAGCCGGTCAGGCTGGTGCCCGCCGGGCCGGCGATCTCGATGAACTCGTTGGCGTCGGTGCCGGCGTCGTCGTAATGGATTTCGTTGATGAAGATTGTCGAAGAGGGGTTCGCCAAGAGGGGCATGGCGGACGCCGTGGGCGTCAGGCCGCGGAGGACGCCGACCGAGGGTAGGATGATGCCGAGTAAAAGTGTCAGAAACGAGGCGACGAAACGGCGACACGCAGGGGTAGACAGTCGCCTGCCGGTGGGTGGGAGCATGAGACTTTCCTTTCGTAATTTAAATGGGTTAGCGTCCTACCAAGGAAATCCTTCGAGAAAGACGCCGGCTCGCGAAGGTTGAAGCGAAGCTTTTACTCGAATCTCGGTTCGTGGTCAAGCCGCCGGGGGTGTGAACGCGAAATAGATGCGCAACTATAACCGGTTGTTGCTTTCGGCAGGCTTAAATCGTAGTTAAATAAGCATTAAAACTGGAAATCCGGAAAGCCCGGAAGTTTCGAGCCGAAACGGAACCGCGGGCGGCGGCGGGCGGGTTGAGTTCGGTTAACGTCAACCCGCCCGCCGCCGCCCGCGGCCCTGTTCTTAACCCCGAGCTTCAGACCCGCTCGAAGATGATGGCGATGCCCTGACCGCCGCCGATGCAGGCCGAGGCCAGCCCGTAGCGGCCCTCCCGGCGGTGCAACTCGTTGAGCGCCGTCAGGACGAGGCGCGTGCCGGACGCGCCGAGCGGGTGGCCGAGCGCGATGGCCCCGCCGTTGACGTTCGTCTTCGAGCGGTCGAGGCCCAGCTCTTTCTCGACGGCGAGGTACTGGCAGGCGAACGCCTCGTTGACCTCGACCACGTCGATCTCTTCGAGCTTGAGGTTCGCCTTCTCCAGAGCCTTGCGGACGGCCGGGACGGGCCCGATGCCCATCACGTCCGGCTCGACCCCGGCGTAGGCCCAACTGACGACGCGGCCGAGCGGCTTCGCGCCGCGCTCGCGCACGTAGTCGCCGCCCGCGATGACGAGCGCCGCCGCGCCGTCCACGATGCCCGAAGCGTTGCCGGCCGTCACGAAGCCGTCCTTGCTGAAGGCGGTCGGCAGCTTCGCCAGCACTTCGAGCGTCGTGTCGGGCCGCAGGTGGTCGTCCTTGTCAACGACCTTGACGCCTTTGCGCGTCTTGACCTCGACGGCGACGATCTCCTCGGCGAAGACGCCCGCCGCCTGCGCGCGCGCCGCCTCGGCTTGCGAGCGCAGGGCGTAGGCGTCCTGCTCCTCGCGCGAGATTTCGTAGCGGCGGGCGAGGTTCTCGGCCGTGCCCGCCATCGTCGTGTTGCAGTAGGTGTCCAGCAGCGCGACCATCAAAGAGTCTTCGAGCTTGCCCTGCCCGAGCGCGAAGCCCGAGCGCGCGCCGTAGATGACGTGCGGGGCCATCGACATCGACTCCATGCCGCCGACGAGCGCCGTGCGCGCTTCGCCCAGAAGGATCATGTGCGCGCCGCTGACGACGGACTGGATGCCGCTGCCGCAGAGGCGGTTGACGGTGAGCGCGGGCCGGTCGTGCGGCACGCCGGCCTTGAGCGCGACGTGGCGCGCGCCGTAGATGGCGTCGCCCGAGGTTTGCAGGGCGTTGCCGACGACGGTGTGGTCGATCTCGTCGGCCGCCACGCCCGAAGCTTCGAGCGCCCCGCGCGCGGCCGCCGCGCCGAGGTCAATCGCCTTCACGTCCTTCAGAGCCCCCACGTACTGGCACATCGGCGTCCGCTTCCCGCCCAGAATGAAGATGTCTTGAGCCATGATTTTCTGATAGTTCCTCTCTGCGAAAAATCTGCCCTTTAGATGAACAAACGAGTGTATCCGAGGCCCGGAAGGCGCGTCAATTTAAGGGGGGAGGGGGGCGGGGGCGACGTTGATTCGGCCGCCGGCTTTCACCGGGAGCGGCGCCTGACGCCTTCACTCCTCGCCGGAGCGGGCAGCCTGTGCGGCAGGTCTAGCTCGTCGTCAATCAGGGCTTCGACGTAGAGGTTCGCCGCGCGGGCGTACTCTAAGAGAATCAGCAGCGGCGGCTCACTTCTTCCCAACTCGTACCCGGAGATTTGGGTGTACCAGATGTCCTCCTCAAAACCGAGGCGTTTGAGCATGTCGCTTTGGGAGAGGCCGAGGGCTTCGCGGATGCGGCGGAGCTTTTCGGGGAGGCGTTGCGGCCTCAGGCGTGCGGCACGGCCCATCAGGAGTTTCCTCCCGACGGGACGAGGTGACGCACAAAGTTCTTGCGTCTGTATCTATTTTTATATAGAATGTGGCTGCGTTTGGTTGTCGCCAAGAAGAAGCAGCTTCTCTGCTCTCTGGCGACGCTCATCACTCGTCGGAGGTTGAGGGTGAGCTAAGCATCCGAACGCGGCCAGTTTTCAAAGGCTCGAACGGGCGAAGGATATCACAGGGGGGCTCACGCAAATGGGCATTTTAGTCGCCGTCAGGTAAGGGGTGCGCGGGGGACAAAGCGCACCCCGGCGCGCCCGCCCCGGCCAGAGGCGGGCGCGCCGCGGGGCCGCGTGTCGCTAGGTGGGTTGCGCGCGCGGCCCCGAAACTTTTTTCAGTCCGCGAAGCGGTGGGCGGCGCGGTAGCGGTGGAGGAGTTCTTCGAGGAAGCCTTCGTAGGTGAACTGTTCGGGGTCGTATTCGGGGCGGAGCTTGAGGAGGATGGGGGTGGCGATGCGCCACGCCATCCACTGGCGCGGCCGCTCGTTCAAGTCCCAGCGGCGGCGCAGGAAGGCTTCGACCACTTCGATCTCGGGCTCGGTCAGCGGGGTGAGCGCGGCCTTGAAGGCGACGGGCTTGAAGGAGCGGCGCAGCGCCACGTCGCTCGTCGGGGCCGAGAAGACCTCTTCGAACGAGGGGGCCTGCGCCTCGCGCTCGCGCACGACGACCGTGCCGGCCACCATGTCGCCGACGCGCTGGTCGCGGCTGCTGATGAAGACCGCGACCAGCCCGACCGAGTAGAGCGACGACGGCAGCATGTCGAAGATGCGGACGAGGTTGCGCGCGGCCGCCTCCCAGAAGGTGATGGGGCGGCCGTCCTCACGGATGACGCGCAGGCGCAGCCAGCGCTTGCCCGGCGTCTGCCCGTTCCAAACCCACTCGAAGAAGACGAAGTAGCCCGACCAGATGAGGAAGACGATGACGATGAGGAGCGCCAGCGCCCACTTCGGCGCCTCCGCCAGCCGCGACTCCCACTCCCGGATGCCCGCGCCCGCCAGCAGAAAGAGGAGGACGACGAGCGCGAGCGCGAGCGTTTGCAGGAAGTGATCGACGGCGCACGCGAGGAAGCGGTTGCCGATGGAGGCCAGCGCGAAGTGCAGCGGCACGCGCTCCGGCGTCTCGATGATTAAAGTCTCGTCTGTGGGGACGGAGGACATTGAAGAAGTAGACAGTAGACAGTAGTCAGTAGTCAGTAGGAAGACCTTCGGTGGCGAATCGTCAGCGTGCCGGCGTCAGCAGAGTTTGTGCGGAGCCTACTGGCTACTGACTACTGTCTACTGTCTACTGCTTTTAATCTTCCGCCGGCAGCGGCCTCGCGCGTGCGGCGTCGAGGTCGAGCAGGCCGAGCTGCCGATACATGGTCAGGAAGTCGAAGGTGTTCCACGCCTCGACGATCTGGCCGTCGCGGATGCGCGCGATGCACATGCCCTCGAACTCGACGCCGCGGTCGGTGGCCGCGAAGCCGAGCGAGTCGGCGCGGTGCGTGGCGCGCGCCGAGCAGCGTCCCGCCACCTTGTCGCCCTCGGCGATCACGTCCTCGACCGTCACCTCGATGTCGGGGAAGGCCGTCCGAAAGTTCCCGTGGAACGCGCGGAAGTCCGCGGGGCCGCGCAGCTCCGCGCCGTCGGCCCCCGCCAGCCCGTGCGCCACGCCGTCGGCCGCGAACATCTCGTCGATCGCCTCGGCCCGGCCCCTGTTCCAAACCTCCTCGAACCAGCGGCGGAACACGGCCTTATTCTCTTCCGACATAAACCCTCTCCTTTCCGGCGGGGCCAACCGTCCCGCGTCAAGCGACGCGGCCCCGCGGATGCCGTCGGCTCAGTCAACGCCGCGGACGCGGAGGAAGCGGCGCTTGCCGACTTGAAAAAGAAGCTCGTCACCCGCCTTAATCCCGACGACGGCGTTGGTGCTGGTTTGCCGCTCCCCGCCGACGCGCACCCCCCCCTGCTCGATCAAGCGCCGCGCCTCCGCCACCGACGGGGCGAGCCCCGTGCTGACCATCAACTTCGGCAGCGGGTGTGAGCCGGATTGCACTTCGAGCGTCTGAACGTCCTCGGGCGCTTCCTTGCGTTTGAAGATGCGCTCGAACTCCTCCTCGGCGGCGCGGGCGGCGTTCGGGGAGTGGAAGTCGGCGATGATGCGCTTGGCCAGCTCGACTTTGGCCGCGCGCGGGTTGAGGCCGCCGGCGGCGACCGAGAGGCGCATGCGCTCGATGTCGTCGGCCGAGAGGTCGGTGAGCAGCTCGTAGTAGCGCCACATCAGGTCGTCCGAGATCGACATGAGCTTGCCGAACATCTCCTGCGGCGGCTCGTCGATGCCGACGTAGTTGCCTAAAGACTTCGACATCTTCTGGACGCCGTCCGTGCCTTCGAGGAGCGGCGTGATGACGGCGGCCTGCGGCTCCTGCCCGTACTCGCGCTGGAGGTTGCGGCCGAGCAGGAGGTTGAACTTCTGATCCGTGCCGCCGATCTCCACGTCGGCTTTGAGGGCGACCGAGTCATACCCTTGCGTGAGCGGGTAGAGCAGCTCGTGGAGCGCGACGGGGCGCTCCTCGGCGAGACGTTTCTGGAAGTCGTCGCGCTCCAGAATTTGTTTGACGGTGACGTGCGAGGCGAGGCGGACGAAGCCGTCCGCGCCGAGCTTGTCCATCCACTGACCGTTGAATTCGACGACGGTCTTCTGGGGGTCGAGCAGCTTGAAGAGCTGCCTCTTGTAGGTCTCGGCGTTGGCCTCGATCTCCCCGCGCGTGAGCTGCGGGCGCGTGACGGACTTGCCCGAGGGGTCGCCGATGCGGCCCGTGAAATCGCCGATGAGGAAGACGACGGTGTGGCCCAACTCCTGAAAGTGTCGGAGCTTGCGGATGACGACCGTGTGGCCGAGGTGGAGGTCGGGGGCGGTCGGGTCGGCCCCGAGCTTAACGCGCAGAGGCCGCCCCGTCCGCGCGCTCCTGACGAGCTTGGCCCTCAAATCCTCCTCGGGGATGATCTCGACCGTCCCCTGCCGCAGCCGCGCCAGTTGTTCGTCAATCGTCATGGGAGGAATTATAAACAAAAGCCGTGAATCGTGAAGTGGAGTCGTCAATCATCCGTCGCCAGTCATCGGCGAAGACGAAACCGGCGACCGACGACCGACGACTGCTTTGACGATTCACGCCTTTTTTATCACCCGCCGCCCCGCGATTCGGTAGTCGCCGGAGGCGACGAGGGCGACGGCCTCGGGGTAGGCGAGGTGTTCTTCGGCGAGGATGCGGGCGGCGAGGGCGTCGGGCGTGTCGGAGTCGAGGACGGGGACGACGCGCTGCGTGACGATGG
>DATMVI010000640.1:0-3297 GCA_035563275.1 Pyrinomonadaceae bacterium | reverse complement strand
CGAGGCCGCGCCGCGCCAAATCCTCGCCGGCATCGCCGAGCACTACGAGCCGGAGAAACTCGTCGGGCGCAAGGTGGCCGTCGTCTCCAACCTCAAGCCGCGCAAACTCCGCGGCTTCGAGTCGCAGGGCATGGTGCTCGCCGCCTCCGTGGGCGAAGAGGGCCGCCCCGTCCTCGCCACCTTCACCGAAGACGTGCCCAACGGCGCGAGGCTCAAATGAAGTAGACAGTAGCCAGTAGACAGTAGCCGGTAGCGCCCCGCGTGATTGATGCCGACACTGATATGCTGAGGATTCGACGGCGAAGGTTTTTCTACTGACTACTGGCTACCGGCTACCGGCTACTATGTTTATTGATTCCCACGCGCACATTGACGGCGAGGAGTTCGACGCCGACCGCGACGAGGTGGTGGGGCGGGCACGGGCGGCGGGCGTGCGCGCGATCTTGAACGTGGGGACGGGCGACCCGCACGCGGGGCGCTTCGAGCGCGCCGTGGACGTGGCCGAGCGCTACGAGGGGGTCTACGCGGCGGCCGGCGTCCACCCGCACGACGCGAAGCTTTACGACGAGGCGGCCGAGCGCCGGCTGCTCAGAATCATCGGCCGCGGGCGCCGCGTGGTGGCGTGGGGCGAGATCGGCCTCGACTTCCACTACGACCACTCGCCGCGCGACACGCAGCGCGAGGTCTTCGCGCGGCAGTTGCGGCTGGCGCGCGAGACCGGCGTCCCCGTCATCATCCACTCGCGCGAGGCTGACGAGGAGACGGTCGAAGTCCTCCGGAACGTGTACGCGGGCGCGCCCCGCGGCGGCGTCATGCACTGCTTCGGCGGCGGCCCCGCGATGGCCGAGGCCGTCCTCGAACTCGGCCTCCACGTCTCTTTCGCCGGCAACGTCACCTTCAAAAAGGCCGAGGCGCTGCGCGAGGTCGCCCGCCGCGTGCCCGTCGAACGCCTCCTCGTCGAGACCGACTGCCCGTACCTCTCGCCCGTGCCCCTGCGCGGCCGCCGCAACGAGCCGGCCCACGTCGTCGAGACGGCGCGCTTCCTCGCAGACCTGCGCGGCATCCCGGCCGAAGAACTCGGCCGCCGCACCTCCGCCAACTTCTCCCGCCTCTTCGGCCTCACCCTCGACTGACCCCGCGGCCCGGCCGGTTTCGCCCCGCGCCCGACAATCAAACTTTCCCCCGACGCGGGTTCAATGTTATAAAGACAGTCGTCAGCCGTCGGCCGTCAGCCGTCAGTTTCGCCTTCACTGACCGGCCGGCTGCCGACGACCGATAACTCCCTTATGGCTCAGCAGAACTCATTCGACATCGCTTCGCAGATCAACCGGGCCGAGGTCGTCAACGCGCTCGACCAGACGATGAAGGAAGTCCGCCAGCGCTTCGACTTCAAGGGCAGCCGCGCCGAGGTGCGCCTCGAAGAGAACGAGCTGATCCTGACGGCCGAGGACGAGACCAAGCTGCGGAACATGAACGACATCCTCCAGCAGAAACTCGTCCGCCGCGGCGTCCCGCTCAAGGCGCTCTCCTACGGCCGCGTCGAGCCGGCCGCGGGCGGCACCGTCCGCCAGCACGCCGCCCTCCAGCAGGGCATCCCCGCGGACAAGGCCAAAGAGATCGTCAAGTTCATCAAGGACACCAAGCTCAAGGTGCAGGCGTCGATTCAGGGCGACACCGTCCGCGTCTCGGGCCGCGACCGCGACACCCTTCAGGACGTGATCGCCCGGCTCAAGGACAAAGACTTCGGCATCAACATGGAGTACACCAACTACCGCTCGAACTAGCGCGGAAGTCAGAATGCGGAATGCGGAATTAAGACGACGTGGTTTTAAATTCCGCGCCCTGCGCTCTGACTTCTGCGCTCCCTGCTTATGAACACTTCCGGTCACACCGCGGCGGTCGAGGAGCCGCAACTGACGGCGCGCCGCATCTTCAGCCTGATCGCGCGCGAACTCGCCCTCGTCGAGGAGGAGTTCGAGCGGCAGGCGCGCTCGAACATTCAGGTCATCGCCTACATCGGCGACTACCTGCGCGCCTCGGGCGGCAAGCGCGTGCGGCCCGCGCTGACGCTGCTTTCGGCGGCGGCCGTCGGCGGCGAGGCCGCGCGCCCCAACGTCGTGCGGATGGCGACCGTCATGGAGTTCCTCCACACCGCCACGCTCGTCCACGACGACATCATCGACAACGCCGAGACGCGCCGCAACCGGCCCTCGATCAACAGCCGCTTCGGCAACCAGACGGCGGTGCTGATGGGCGACTGGCTCTACATGTCGGCCTTCGAGACGAGCCTGCAGGAGCGCTCGCTGCCCGTCCTCGACATCCTGACCCGCGTCACGCGCAAGATGACCGAGGGCGAGCTGCTCCAGCTCACCCTCATCGGCCGCACCGACGTGACCGAGGAGCAATACTTCGACGTGCTCCGCCGCAAGACGGCCTACCTGTTCAGCGCCTGCTGCGAGATCGGGGCCATCCTCGGCGGCGGCGGCGCGCGCGAGCAGGAGGCCCTGCGCGACTACGGGCTGAACCTCGGCACGGCCTTCCAACTCGTGGACGACCTGCTCGACTTCACCTCGTCGGACGGCGCGCTCGGCAAGGCCGCCGGCGTCGACCTGCTCGAAGGCAAGGTGACGCTGCCGCTCATCCACCTGCTCGCCGAGGAGCCGCGGATGCGCCACGCCGCCCAGCAGGTGATGCGCGAGGGCAGCTACGACGAGTTCCCGCGCCAGACCTTCCTGCGCGCCGCGGAGAAGACCGGCGCGCTCGTCCGCGCCCGCGCCCGCGCCGACGACTACGCCGACGCGGCCGCCTCCGCGCTCGCCGCGCTCAAGCCCTCGAAGTTCGCCGACGCCCTGCGCTCGATACCGTCCTACATCCTCGAAAGGGAGATGTGAGGGAGGGAAGTAGACAGTAGACAGTAGACAGTAGACAGTAGTCAGTAGCGCCCCGCGTTATTGACGCTGACGCCGACACCCGGACAAATCATCAGAGACTCTCTTACTACTGACTACTGACTACTGACTACTGACTACTGTCTACCCCCTGAGCTTATGCCCGACGAAAATCTTCTCTCCACTTTGGAACAGGGCCTGAGGCAGTCGCGCGCGACGCGGTCGCGGCTGGCCTCGCGCCTCGCCGACCTCGAAGCCGAGGCCGAGCGCGTCCGCACCGAGCTGAACGAGATGGACGCGCTCATCAGCTCGACCGAGGCCGCGATGTTCCGCATCCTCTCCTCGTCGTTCGCCGCCGCGCAGGCCAGCCTCGGCCCGACCGACGCCGAGATCGAGGCCGCGCTGCGCC
>DATMVI010000639.1:0-7064 GCA_035563275.1 Pyrinomonadaceae bacterium | reverse complement strand
ATGCCGATGAGCAGGGCGAGCGAGAAGGGCCGGAGCACCTCACCGCCGAAGATGACGAGCGCGACGACCGAGAGGAAGACGAGGCCCGACGTGATGACCGTGCGCGAGAGCGTCTGGTTGATGGCCTCGTTCGTGATGTCGTAGAGCGAGGCGCGGCGGTGCAGCCGCAGGTTCTCGCGGACGCGGTCGAAGGTCACGATGGTGTCGTTGACCGAGAAGCCGACCAGCGTCAGGAGCGCCGCGACCACCGTCAGGTTGACCTCCCACTGGAAGATCGAGAAGAAGCCGAGCGTGACCAGCACGTCGTGGAAGACGGTGATGACGGCCGCCGCCCCGTACGTCCACTCGAAGCGGAAGGCGATGTAGAGCAGGATGCCGACGAGCGCGAGCAGCGTCACGGTGACGGCCTGATTCCGGAGCTGCGTGCCGGCGACCGGGCCGACCGAATCCATGCCGACGACCTCCCAGTCGCCGCCCTCCGCGAGCCGCCCCTCCCTGCCGAAGGCGGTCAGCGCCTGCTTGACCTTCGTCTGCCCGACGTCGACCTGCGCGGCCTGCCCCGCCTCCTCGCCCGTGCCCTGCCGCGAGAGCTTGATGAGCACCTGATCCTCGCGGTCGAGCGCGGGCTGGATGGTCGAGTCGCCGAGGCCCGCGCCGGCGAGCGCGTCGCGGATGGCCTCGGGCGACGGGCGCTGCCTGAAGTTGACGGTGGCGAGCGTGCCGCCGCGGAAGTCGACACCCTGATTGAACGCGCCCGTGCCGCCCGGCGTCAGCTCGCGGCCGATGGCCGAGGCCAGACCCGCCAGCATGATGGCGACCGAGATGCCCAGCAGCAGGCGACGCTTGCTCAGCCAGTCGACGTGAACTTCTTCGAAGATGCGAATCATAATCTTTGGGTTCCGGGCGGCGGGCGGCGGGCGCCGGGGCGGAGAATCTTTTCCGTCGCCCGGCGACTGACGCCCGACACCTCTTTTATATGCTGAGCGTCTCGGCGCGGCGACCCCTGCGGCCGAGGAGCCAGATGAAGATCGTGCGCGAGACGTAGACGGCCGAGAAGAGGTTGGCGAGCAGACTCAGGATCAGCGTCACGGCGAAGCCGCGGATCGGCCCCGTGCCGAAGACGAAGAGGAAGAGCGCGGCGACGATGGTCGTGACGTGCGTGTCGATGATCGTCACGAAGGCGCGCGCGAACCCCTGTTCGACCGACGAGGCCACGGTCTTGCCCGTCCTCAGCTCCTCGCGGATGCGCTCGAAGATGAGCACGTTCGAGTCCACCGCCATACCTATCGAGAGGATGATGCCGGCGATGCCGGGCAGCGTCAGCGTCGCGTCGAAGACGACGAGCGCCGCCACCGTCAGGATCATGTTCAGCAGCAGCGCCACGACGGCGTTGATGCCCGACCCGCGGTAGTAGAAGACCATGAAGGCGACGACGAGCAGGAGGCCGACGAGCGACGCCGTCACGCCCGCGCGGATCGAGTCCTGCCCGAGGCTCGGCCCGACCGTCCGCTCTTCGAGGTAGACGAGGCGCGCGGGCAGCGCGCCCGAGCGCAGCGTGAGCGCCAAGTCCTGCGCCGACTGCTTCGTGAAGTTGCCCGAGATTTGGCCCGAGTCGTTGATCTGCGAGCGGATGTAGGGCGCGCTCTTGACCTCGTCGTTCAGGACGACGGCCATGTACTGGCCGACGTTGGCGGCCGTCCACGCGCCGAACTTCTGCGCGCCCGAGGGCTTGAGCGTGAAGTTGATGGCGTAGTCTTCGTCGCCGCCCGACTGCGAGTTGGCCTCGGCGCTGCGCAGCTCGCTGCCGCTGATGACGGCCGGGGCCTCGACGACGACCCACGCCGAGGGCGGCTCGGGCTGGCCCTGCGGCCGCGCGCCCTGCGAGGTCGGCTCGTCGCGCTCGCTGTAGGGGAGCACGCGGCGGTTGAGCGGGACGTTGCCGCCGAGCGAGGCGACGGCCGCCTCGCGCGTCGGGTAGGTCTGCATCGGCGAGGGGTTCGGCGGGCTGACGACTTTCATCAGCTCCAGCTTCGACTGCCCGACGATCAGCTCCTTGACGCGCTGCGGGTCGTCGATGCCGGGCATCTGCAGGAGAATCTGCCGCGAGTTCTCCGCGCCATGCGCCTGCAGGGTCGGCTCGGCGACGCCGATGGCGTTGATGCGGGTGTCGATGATGCGCAGGGCGTCCTCGACGGCGCGGTCGCCGAGCGCGTCCTTGGCCGCGTCGCGCATCTCGAAGACGAGGCTGTTGCCACTGACGCTCGAATCCCACGTGTTCGGGTCGAAGTCGTTGGCGCGGCGCGGCAGTTGGTCGCGCATCTCGGCGAGGCGCGAGCTGTCGGCCGCGTCCACGATGATGCGGTACTCGCCGTCGGCGACCTCGTGGCGGACGCCCGTCACGTTGAAGCCCTGCGCGGCGGCCGCCTCCTGCACGCCGGTGGCGACGTTCTTGGTCAGCTCGGCGAGGTACTCGTCGACCTTGACCTGCATGACGAGGTGCGAGCCGCCGCGCAGGTCGAGGCCGAGGCGGATGTTCTCGCGCAGCGTCCGGTTGATGCCCTGCCCCGTGAAGTCCTGAAGCGTCGGGCGGCGCCGCGGCCCGACCACGATCCACAGCGAGACGAGCGTCACGACGGCGATGATGATGACGCGGGTGAGAAGATTCTTTTTCATAACCAAAGACAGTCGTCAGTCGTCAGTCGTCGGTCGTCGGCAAACCCCTCCGGCGGCCACCCCGGAATCACGGCGGCGGCCGCCGCCCGGGGTGTCACTGGCAGCCGTCCGCCGACAACCGATTACTTCCCTTCCTCCTCCGTCTGCAAGCCGGCGACGGACGAGCGGGCGATTTCGAGGATCGACTTGTCGGCGCTGCGGACGAGCAAAGACTTTTCGCGCACGGCCGTGACGGTGGCGATGATGCCGCCCGTGGTGACGATGCGGTCGCCGGCCTTGAGCGCCGAGATCATCGTTTGCAGCTCCTTCTGACGGCGGCGCTGGGGGACGATGATGAGAAAGTAGAAGACGCCGAAGATGAGCAGGAAGGGCATCAGCCCGGCGAGCAGGCCGCCGATGCCGCCTTGCTGGAGAATGAGCGCCAGTGTGTTCATCAGAGGTTTCGCGTACGCAGTTTCAGAGTCCCGGACGCGGCCCCGCCCGCGCCCGCCGGGATTCAGTTTTTTCGGGGGAAGGCGGCGCGCCTCGGAGGGCGGGCTTCACTCGACGCCGGAGCTGATTCCCTCAAGAAACTCCCGCCGAAATCGCGTGAATTCGCCAGACCGGATAGCTTGCCTCACGCGCCGCATGGTGTCAAGGAAGGAGGCCAGATTGTGGTGCGAGAGCAGCACGCCGCCCAGCATCTCGCCGGCCATATATAGATGACGGAGGTAGGCGCGCGAGTGCCTGCGGCAGACGGCGCAGGCGCACGCCTCGTCGAGCGGGCGCGGGTCGGCGGCCCAGCGCGCGTTCTTGATGTTGAGCCGGCCGCGCGAGGTGAACGCCTGCCCGTTGCGCCCGTTGCGGGTCGGGAGTACGCAGTCGAACATGTCCACGCCGCGCGCGACGCACTCGACCAAGTCCTCCGGCGTCCCGACGCCCATCAGGTAGCGCGGCCGGTCGGGCGGCATCGGCGGCGCGATCTCCTCGACGACCGCGTACATCACCGCCTTCTCCTCGCCGACGCTGAGGCCGCCGATGGCGTAGCCGTCGAACCCGACCTCGACGGTGCGCGCCAGACTCTCGCGGCGCAGGTCGAGGTGCGCGGCGCCCTGCACGATGCCGAAGATGGCTTGGCGTCCGCTCAGGCCGTTTTCGCCCGCGCGCCCCGCGTCCGCGCCCGCGGCCTGCAACTCGTCGAACCGCCCGCGCGAGCGGCGCGCCCAGCGGGCCGTCAACTCCATCGAGGCGCGGGCCTGCTCGCGGCCGGCCTCGCCGGGCGGGCACTCGTCGAAGGCCATCACGATGTCGGAGCCGAGCGCGGCCTGCACCTCCATCGAGACCTCGGGCGAGAGGAAGCAGAGGCGGCCGTCGAGGTGCGAGCGGAACTCGACGCCCTCCTCGTTGACCCTCCGCAGGTCGCTCAGGGAGAAGACCTGAAAGCCGCCCGAGTCGGTCAGCAGCGCCCGCTCCCAGCCGATGAAGCGGTGCAGCCCGCCGAGGGCGCGGACGGTCTCCGGCCCCGGCCGCAGCCACAGGTGGTAGGTGTTGCCGAGGATGATGCGCGCGTCGGTGTCGGCCGCCTCCAACTCCTCGAAGCGCACGCCCTTGACCGAGCCGAGCGTGCCGACCGGCATGAAGACCGGCGTCTCGATCACGCCCCGCCGCGTCCGCAACAGGCCCGCCCGCGCCTCGCCGTCGCGCGCGAGGAGTTCCCAGCCGAGCGCCTGCGCGGTTGTCTGTGCTCGAAGTTCCATGTCCGGGTTGGGGCTAAGTATACATCCCGCGCGGGGCCGCGCGGCAATTCACGAAGGGGGAGTCAGTCTTCATCCGGCGCCGCCGTTTTCGGGCGCGACGCCGTCCGACTCTTCCAGCGCGACGACCGGCAGGCTGACGGTGAAGCGCGAGCCGACGCCGCCGCTGTGGGCGGAGACGTGGCCGCCGTGGGCCTCGACGAGTTCCTTGACGAGCGAGAGGCCGATGCCGAGGCCGCCGTGCCGCCGCGTCGAGGTGCTGTCGGCCTGCCGGAAGCGCTCCCAGATGTGCGGCATGAAGTCTTCGGGGATGCCCTCGCCCGTGTCCTCGACCTCGACCTCGACGCGGCGCGGCGCCCCGCCGCCGGCCCCCGCGCCGTTTTCGGCGAGCCGCGTCCGCACGGTGATGCGCCCGCCCTTCGGCGTGAACTTGATGGCGTTCGAGAGCAGGTTCCAGAGCACCTGCCGGACGCGCTGCGGGTCGGCGATGGTCAGCGGCAGGCCCTCGGTCAACTCCAGACTCAGTTCGAGGCGGCGCGCCGCCAGAGACTGCCGGACGTTGCGCGCCGCCTCGGCCACCACGCGGTTCACGTCGAGCGGGTCGCGCGCGAGGCGCAGGACGCCGCGCTGGATGCGCGACAGGTCGAGCAGGTCGGAGATGAGCTGCGTCAGGGAGTGGGCCGACGAGCTGATGGCCTGTATGGCGTCGGAGAGGTCTTCGTCGGCGGCGAGGGCGCGGCTCTCGCTCAGAATCTCGACCCAGCCGGTGATGGCCGTCAGGGGCGTCCGCAGCTCGTGCGACAGCGTCGCGAGGAACTGATCTTTGAGCCGGTTGGCCTCGCGCAGCTCGCTGATGAGCCGCGCGTTCTCCAGCGTCGCGCCGACGTGCGTGGCGACGGCGACGAGCAGGTCTATGTCGTCTTCAGACCAGTCGCGGTGCTCGCGCGTCTGGTGCGCGCTGATCGAGCCGACGACGCGTCCGAGGTGCATCACGGGCACGACCAGCAGGCTCTTCAACCCGGCCTCCTCGATCAAGTCCTCCAGCCCGGCCGCCAGCGGGTGCTCGCGCACGTCGCGCGCGTGGAGCGGGCGGCGCGCCGAGCGCAGGGCGTGGCGCAGCGGCGAGCGCTCGCGCATCTCCGAGAGGTGCGTGATGGGCCGCACCCCGTCGGCGCACCACTCGCCGTAATAGTCCTGCCGCTCGTCGTCGGCGAAGAGCACGGCCGTGCAGCGGTCGAGCCCGAGCACCTCCCCGATGCGCTCGATGACGGAGCGCACCTTCTCGCGCGGCTCGCCGCCGCGCTGGAGGGAGAGCAGCAGGCGGTTGACGACGGCCTCGCGCTCGGCCTGCGCCTGAATGGTCGCGAACAGCCGCGTGTTGACGACCGTCTCGGCGGCCTGCGCGGCGAAGATTTCCAGCAGCCGCAGCTCGCGCGCCGTGAAGCCGCCGGCGCGGTTGGCGACGTAGATGAAGCCGATCAACTCCTGCTTGATCCGCATCGGCACGCAGAGCACCGAGCGCACGCCCCAGCGCTCGGCGAACCCGCGGTTGATCCTCTCGTCGCCCGCCGGCGCGTTCGAGAGGAAGGCTTCGCCCGTCTGGTAGACGGGCGCGGCCGGGTCGCCCGGTTCGAGCTTGAACTGGAACTCCGAGACCAGCTCGGGCGGCGTGTTGTGGCCGGGCGACTGGCCGCGCACCGAGCCGGTGCGGCGGTCGTAGGTGGCGATCAGGCACATCTCGCCGCCGACGAGCCGGGCGATGGCGCGCGCGAGGCGCCCGCTCAGCTCCGAGGTGTCGGCCAGCGTCGAGAAGGCGCGCGAGATTTCGAAGAGGCCGCGCAGCTCCTCGTTGCGCTCGCGGCTGGCTTCGAGGAGCAGGACTTTTTCGATGGCGACGGCGAGCGGCGGGGCGAGGCGTTCGAGGGCGGCGAGGCGGCGGCGGTCGAAGGCGTCGCGGCCGCGGCTCCAGAGGTTGAGGCTGCCGACCGCGGCGCGCGTCGAGAAGAGCGGGACGCAGACGGCCGAGCGGAAGCCCGCGCGCAGCATCTCGTCGTGCGCGCTCAGGGCCGTCTCGGCTTCGAGGTCGGAGACGACGACGGCGCGGCGCTCGGCCAGAGCCTTCTCGGTGACGGAGCCGCGCAGGCGCCCGCGCGCGCCGACCTCGGGCACGCCCGCGCGCTCGCCCGTGACGGCGAAGAGGCGCAGCGTCTCGCCGTCCTTCTCGCGGAGGATGATGGTCGCGCGGTCGAAGGGCACGAGCGAGCGCATCTGCGCCGAGGCCAGCTCGAAGACCTCGCCGATGTCGCGCCCCGAGTTGACGGCGGCGACCACGCGGTTGACGACTTCGAGCTGGTCGGTCGCCTCCTGCAGATAATCGAGGAGCGCGCGCAGGCGTTCCGACTCCGGCGCGACGCGCCCGTCCGCCTCGGCCCCGCGCGCCGGCCTCACGAAGACCAGCCGCGCCGCCGCGCCCGCCCAGCGACACGCGACCTCTTCGAGCCGCACGGCGAGGCTCCCCTGCCCGTCGCCCACGAACAGCCTCGCGGCCCCGCCCTCGCCGCCGGCTTCGACGAGCGCGGACAGTTCCCTCCCAGCGAGCGCGCCGGCCGGCTGCGCCGCCAGCACCGCGAACGCCAGATTCGACGCCGCCACCCGCCC
>DATMVI010000638.1:0-5498 GCA_035563275.1 Pyrinomonadaceae bacterium | reverse complement strand
GGGCGGCGCGCGCCGGCGTCGAGCGCGCCCGCGCCGTGCTCGCGCGCCAGAGGGCCGAGCGCGCGCCCGACCTCTTCGTCCGCGGCGGCGTCGGCTACAACAACGAACTGCTTGAGAGCGACGGCCGCAAGACCGGGGCCGAGGGCAGCATCGAAGTCGGCGTCACCGTCCCCATCTTCAACCGCAACCGGGGCGGCGTCGCCGAGGCCGAGGCCGAACTCGACATCGCCGAGCGCGAACTCGAACGCCTCCAACTCGCCCTGCGCTCGCGGCTCGCCGGCTCCTTCCGCGGCTACAGCAACGCGCGGCAGACGGTCGAGCGCTACCGCACGCAGATCGTCCCGCGCGCGCGCCGGGCTTACGAGATGTACCTCTCGAACTTCCGCCAGATGGCGGCGAGCTACCCGCAGGTCTTAATCGCGCAGCGCACGCTCTTTCAGGTCGAGGTCGAGTACGCGCGCGCCCTCGTCGAGCTGAGGCGCGGGGCCGCCAGTTTGCGCGGCTTCATGCTCGAAGGCGGGCTGGACGCGGTCGGCACCGCCGGCGAAGGCGCCGAAGGGTTCGCGCCGAGGCCGGGCGGCGAAGCGGGCGGAGGGCCGGGCGAGCGCTGACGCGGGCCGCCTGACACGGAAGCTTTTTTGACAAGGACAGGAGTTCCGGAGATGAATAACAGCAGACGCAACTTTCTGCGGCGCGCTTCCGCCCTCGGGGCGGCCGGCGCGGTGGCGGCCGGCTCGACGGCGGCGCGCGCGCAGCACGAACACCACGCGCCCCCGCAGCCGCAGGCCCCGCCCAAAACGGACAACGGCCCCGCGGGCGCGGCCGGCGGCGTCGTCCCCGTGCAAGTCCCCGACGTGGCGCGGCTGCCGTGGACGACGGAGAACGGCGTGAAGGTCTTCCGCCTCACCCCCGAGGTCGTCAAGTGGCACCTCATCCCCGGCAAGGAGATCATCGGCTGGGGCTACAACGGGAGCGTGCCGGGGCCGACCATCGAGGTCAACGAGGGCGACCGCGTCCGCATCCACGTCACGAACCGTTTGCCCGAGGGCACGTCGATGCACTGGCACGGGCTGGAGGTTCCGCCCGAGATGGACGGCGTGCCGTTCCTCAACCAGCCGATGATCGAGCCGGGGCAGACCTTCACCTACGAGTTCACGCTCCGCCAGAACGGCACCTTCTTCTACCACTCGCACATGGCGATGCAGGAGATGATGGGGATGATCGGCTTCTTCATCGTCCACCCGAAGCGCCCTTACGCGCCGCGGGTCGATAAGGACTTCGGCCTCATCCTTCAGGAGTGGGCGCTTCTGCCGAACAACCCCATCCCGAACTCGCTGGCGATGGAGTTCAACTGGCTGACCATCAACGGCCGCTCGGGGCCGCACTCGACGCCGATGCTCGTCCGGCAGGGCGAGCGCGTCCGCATCCGCATGGTCAACCTCGGCATGGATCACCACCCCATGCACATCCACGGCAACCAGTTCTACGTGACGGGCACCGAGGGCGGGCGCGTCCCCGAGACGGCGTGGTATCCGGGCAACACCGTGCTCGTCGGCGTCGCGCAGGCCAGAGACATCGAGTTCGACGCCGTCCACGCCGGCGACTGGATGCTGCACTGCCACCTGCCGCACCACATGATGAACCAGATGGTCTCGATGGTCGGGCCGATGGGCCACGCCGGCCACGGCTCGCAGACCGGCAAGGGGATGGAGGAGGGCATGGGCATCGTCACGCAGGGGCACGCGCTCAGCGAAGACCTCGGCCCCGGCATGGGGCGCGGCATGGGGCTCTCGGCGCAGGAGCGCAACGTCTCGAACCTCGTCGGGCCGCAGGGGCAGCACGAGGGCCACGGGCAGCAGCCGGCCTCGCCCGCTCAGGGCAAAGGCCCCGAGGTGCAGCCCGGTCAGGCCGAGCGGCTCGGGCAGGTCTCGAACCCCGACGACACGGCGCGGCGCAAGCGCGTGCCCGGCTACCCGCAGGACATGGTGATGTTCATGGACAGGGAGGTGGCGAAGCCGGAGACCTACGGGCTGCCGCCGGGCTGGACGGGTTCGTTCATGGGCATGATGACGATGGTCAGGGTGCTCCCGCCCGGCCTCTACGACGAGGTGCAGCGCCGCGTCCGCGAGGGCATCGTCGAGGCCCCGCAGGCGCAGCCCGGCCAGCACCAGCACGATTAGCGGGAGACGAACGACGGGGGCGGCTACCGTTCGAGTTCAGGGTCGGCGGTCTTCAACGCGCGGGGCGCGGGGGTTCTCACAGAGGTGACGGAGAAAGTAATCGTCTTCCCCGCGAACCCTGTGAGACCCCGCGCCCCCCGCGTTGAGATAAGCCTTGCGTCGCGCTCAACGCCGATCTCGTCTGACACCGACGCCGCGCCCCGCGTCTCTAACGCAGAGGCATCTCCGCCGTGAGGACGCGCGTGCCGCCGACCCACGCGACGACGACCGAATCTTTCGCTTTGACCACCCGCGGGTACCCGCTCGCGCGCGCCTCGGCGGTCGCGGCGACGCTGACCGACTCGCCGCGCTTCCCCCCCGGCCGGACGCGGCGCAGCCGCACCTCCACGCCGCCCGCCGTCTTCTCCATCCAACTCACGACGGCGCTGCCGTCCTTGAGCGCGACGACGCCGACGCGCCCGGTCGGCTCGCCGTCGTCAACCCGCACGGGCGGGCCGAAGCTCTCCCCGGCGTCTTCGGAGAAGGCCGCCTGCACGCGGAACCGCTCGCCCGCGCCCGTGTACCACGCGACCACGACGCGCCTGCCCTCGGCCGCCACCGCCGGGCCGTTGACCGGGCAACCGTCGAGCTTCCACCCGTCCTGATGCACCGTCGCGGGCGCGCTCCAGCGCCCCCCGCGCAGCCGCACGATGGAGATGTCTCGAATCTCCTCGGCCGAGCGGTCGCGGTAGACGACGACCGGCCCCTCGGAAGTGACCGCCGCCGAGGTCTGGCAGCACTCGCAGACGCGCTCGTCGAGCAGCGCGTCGGGCCGCGGCCGGCCGTCGCGGCCGAACGCGGTGAAGCGCAGCGTCATGTTGTCCCTGCCGTGGTTGCCGTGGTGCCCGCCTTTTATCCCGCGCCCGTCGAGCCAGACGGCCGCGAGCGCGCCGCCGGCGGCCGGGAACATCGAGACGAAGCCGTGCTCGGTCGGCGTGCCGTCGCCGTGCGGCGTGACGGGCTCCGACCACGTCCGGCCGCCGTCGGTCGAGCGCGAGACTTTCACGTCGTGCGCGTAGACGGCGGGGCCGCTCCTGACGAGCCAGTGGGCGGCGAGCGAGCCGTCCGGGAGCGCGGCCAGCGTGGGGAAGTCGGCCCAGTTGACGAACCAGTCCTGACCCTCGGCGGCGGTGCGCGGGGCCGACCAGCGCGCGCCCTCTTTCGTCGAGAACCTGAGCGCGAACCTCTTCTCCGGCAGGCGCTCGACCCAGCTCAAATAGACGCGGCCGTCGCGGCCCACGGCGAGGTTCGGCTGGGCGCTCTGCTCGGGGGCGGGCGAGGGCAGTTGCCTGACCTGCGCGGCGGCCGGCCGCGGCGCGGCGCACGCCAGCAGGATGAATGAAAAGATGAGCGGCATCGCCGCCGACCTGAAGCCACACGAACGGTCTCGCGCCATCGTTCACGTCCTCGGATGAGAATGATTGTTGAAGATGCCGTGAGGCGGTTCCCGGCGCGGAGCGCGGAGAGGGGGGCGCGGAGGGCGCGGAGGAACCAACTTCGCCCCCGCGTCCCCCGCGCCTGCTCCGCGCCGCCCGCGTTGAAAACAGCCCCGCGCTACCTTCAACAGTAATCCGAACCCGAGCGACTTGTGAAGTGGCGAAGCGCCTCACGCGCCGGCCGGCCCGCGGAACGAGTCGGGGAGGCGCGACTCTCCGGCGAGCGAGCGCGTGAGCAGGAAGGGGAGCGAGACGAGCAGCGGCGGGTCGGTCACGCCCATGGCCCGCATCTCGATGTCGGTCGCGCCGCCCGCGCGGCCCGCCTCGACGTTCACCAGCCCCCGCCCCGTGCCGACGAGCACCTTCTCGCCGTCGGGCAGCATGTAGTCCAGAGGGTCGTCGGACTTGGGGATGGCCGCGCCGAGCAGGTGGTAGGCGCCGTCGGCGACGCGGCCGAGGCTGTAGTCGCCCGACCCCGTCAGCAGGCAGCCGGCGACCGGCAAGCTCTGCGGGATGTGCAGCGGGAAGAGGCCGACGAAGACCAGCCCCTCGAAGCGGGCGGGCAGCTCGACGCGGCCCGAGACGGACGGGTTGCGCGCGGCCTCGCGCTGCGCCTCCGAGTAGTGCTCGCACAGCCTCCGCAGCGAGTCGGGCGTCAGCTCCTCGGCCAGCCGGCGCAGGCGGCACGGCGAGAGGCCGATGAGCTGCGTGAAGCGCGTCGTGAACGTGCCGAGGCTGCTGTAGCCGACCTCGAAGCAAACGTCCGTCACGCTGAGCGAGGTCGTCAGCAGCAGGCGCTTCGCCGCGTTCAGCCGCATGGCGTAAAGGAACCGGGTCGGCGTGAGGCCCGTCACCTGATGGAAGACGCGGTTGAAGTGGAAGGGGCTGATGTAGGCGATGCGCGCGAGGTCGTGCATCGACAGAGGCTCGTCGAGCCTCTCGCGCATAGTCCTGATGACCCGCTCGACCGCCGTGCGGCGCGAAACCATCGTGCTGTCCCGGCAGGTCGCCGGCGACTGGTAAACTTGCATCTCCTCCTCCTCCTCGGGCGCGGCCGCGGGGGCGGCCCGCCTCACGCCGCGGCGTACTCGCTGAGCGCCGCGCGCAGGCGCTCCGGCACGGCGACCGGCACGAGCCTTTCGCCCGCGCGGCGCATGCAGGCCACCTGCTGTTCGCCGCGCGCCACCAACTCCTCGCGCCCGTCCGCCCCGCGCCGCCAGTATTCGAAACCCATCGTGATCCGGTTCTGCGCCAGCGACCCCAGCCGCATGCGTATCACCAACTCGTCGAGCGCCGACAGCTCCGCGAGGTACTCGCACGAGACGCGCGTCGTCACCAGCGCGAGGTCGCGCGACAAACTGTCGAGCACTTCGGGCGCGTACTCGTAGAGGAACATCTCGCGGCACCGCCCCTGCCAGCGCACGTGGTTGGCGAAGTAGACGTTGCCGACGAGGTTCGTCTCCTCGAAGCCGACGACGTGCCTGTATTCATAAGCGCGCATGTTGACCCCCGACGAGGACGGCGAGCGCCAGCCTCTGGCCCCCGCCGCGCAGCGAACACGACCACGAGGCGACCGCCCGCCCGCCGGACGAGAGCAGCAGCCAGCCGTCGGGCGACGAGTCCGACAGCGCGAGCGGCGCGCCCGCGCCGGCCTCGACCTTCTTCAGACACTCGTGCGCCGTCCAGACGCGCGTCGCCGCCTCGTCGAAGTCGTGACCGGCGCGGCTGAGGGCTTCGGCCAGCCCGAACCGCTCGCCGCCGAGCATCTCGCGCCAGAGCGCCGCGGGGCGCGCCGCGACGCGCTCGATGTCGCAGGAGATTTCGGACGGCGCGGCGACCGCCA
>DATMVI010000637.1:0-2430 GCA_035563275.1 Pyrinomonadaceae bacterium | reverse complement strand
GCGCCCGCGCCCGCGCCGCCGCCGCCCGTGCGGCCGGCCGAGGGCGACCGCGTCGAGCCGATGACCGTCATGCGCCGCAAGATCGCCGAGCACATGACGATGTCGCGGCGCACGTCGGCGCACGTCACGACCGTCTACGAGATCGACATGACCCGCGTCGCGCGCTTCCGCGACCGGCACAAGGCCGCGTTTCAGGAGCGCTACGGCACGAAGCTCACCTTCATGCCGTTCGTCTTCCAAGCCGTCACGCAGGCCATCCGACAGTTCCCCGTCTTCAACACACAGGTCTCCGGCGACCAGATCATCTACAAGCGCGACATCAACCTCGGCATGGCCGTCGCGCTCGACTGGGGGCTGATCGTCCCCGTCATCAAGCGCGCCGACGAACTCTCCGTGGCGGGGCTGGCGAAGGCCGCCAACGACCTCGCCGAGCGCGCCCGCTCAAAGCAACTCAAGCCCGACGAGGTCGCCGGCGGGACGTTCACCATCACCAACCCCGGCGTCTTCGGCGGCCTCTTCGGCACGCCCATCATCAACCAGCCGCAGGTGGCCATCCTCGGCGTCGGCGTCATCGAGAAGCGCCCGAAGGTCGTCACCACGCCCGACGGCGAAGACCTCGTCGCCATCCGCCACATGGCCTACTTCGCGCTCTCCTTCGACCACCGCATCATCGACGGGGCCGACGCCGAGCGCTTCCTCGCCCACGTCAAGCAGACGCTCGAAGGCGGCAACTTCAGCGTCTGAAGGTCGAGTTAAAGACGACGGCCGGCAGCCCGCCCCCGCGGCCGGGCTGCCGGCTTTGAATTATTGCGGGAAAGTGGCGATTGGATAATAAATTGCCGGCGCGCAACCTAAAGGCCGCTTCGGCGGGTCAAAGCTCTTGACTTGCATTTCGGGGTTCGTTAAGAATCCACCCATCTCGGGAGATTCGTCAACAACAACCTCGCAAGGATTCAACTCGGGCGGGACTTTTATGTAAGCGCTCCGGCGGCCCGCACGCGCGGGCCCTTAACCCGGCGGCCGAAGTGGGGGGCACAGCACTGCGCGGCGGCCGGCCTTCGCGAGCGCGCGAAGTTTCCCGACGAACTTTCGCAAGGATGGAGATAGAGCACATGAGTAACAGTTCGAGCAGAGTGAGATTGATCGCCCTCGCGTTCGCGGCGGCGCTGGCGGTCGCGCCGGCCGCGCCGGCGCAGGACACGATGACGCAGCCTTCGGCCAACACGCGCACCGTGGCCGCGGGCCAGAAGATGAAGATCAAGGGCGTGGTCACGCGCCGCGACGCCGACTCCTTCGTCGTGCAGGACGCCAACGGCGTGCTCACGACCGTCTCTTTGAACGACCGCACCAGCGTGAAGACGAAGGGCGGGTTCCTCCGCAGCGGCACCAACTACGGCGTGACGGCCATCCTGCGCGGCCTCAACCTCGAAGTCGAGGGGCGCGGCGACGGCACGAACCTCGTCGCCGAGAAGGTGCGCTTCGACGACCGCGACCTGCGCACGGCGCGCACCGTCGAGGCCAACGTCGTCCCGGTCGAGAACCGCGTCGGGCAGGCCGAGTCCCGGCTGGGTCAGGTCGAGCAGAACGCGCAGCGCCTCTCGGGGCAGTTGGACGAGTTGGCGGCGGTCTCGAACGCGGCCCGCGGCGGCGCGAAGGCCGCGCAGGAGACGGCCGACGCGGCCGTGGCCGGCGTCAACGCCACCAACGAGCGCATCTCGGCCCTCGACGACTATCAGGTGCAGAACACGACCGCGGTGCTCTTCCGCGTGGGCAGCGCCGTGCTCCGGCCGGAGGCCAAGGCGCAGCTCGACACCGTCGCCCAGCAGGCGCTTCAGGCCAAGGGCTACGTCCTCGAAGTGAGCGGGTTCGCCAGCGCCGACGGCTCGACGGAGGCCAACCGCCGCCTGTCGCAGCGCCGCGCCGACGCCGTCATCCGCTACCTCGTCGAGAACCACAACATCCCGCTGCGGCGCATCATCACGCCCTACGGCTTCGGCGAGCTGAACCCGGTGGCGGAGAACGAGACGCGCGAGGGTCGCGTGCAGAACCGCCGCGTCGAGGTCAAGGTGCTCGTCAGCCGCGGCATCATTCAGGGCGCGCCGACGATGAGCACGCCCGCGACCGACAACCCGGACACCGAGTAGCGGCGGCGGTCGCGGCCTCGGAAGCTGACAGGTGACGCGCGCCGCCGCGCCGTCACCTGTCATTTTTCTGTGCGGCGGGAAGGTGAAGAAAAAGTCGCCGGCCGTCTTTCGTCAGCCGCCGGTTTAAAACGCCGGCCGCCGCCCCGCTTTACCGACGACTGACGGCTGCGTTTAAGGAGGGTTCCGAGGTGTTCCGTTTACCCGACACGACGCGGAAGGTTCTGGGGTGTTTGATTCTGTGCGGCGCGCTCTCGTCGGCGCTGCCGCCGCCGGCCGGCGCGCAGAC
>DATMVI010000636.1:0-5678 GCA_035563275.1 Pyrinomonadaceae bacterium | reverse complement strand
GGCGGCAGCGCGCCGAACTCGACGGCCTGCGCGAGGAGCCGCCCGCGCCCGACGAGTTCGAGGAGGAGGCCGCGCCCGCCGACCGGGCCGTCGAACAGCCGGTGGGTCGGCTCGAATCATAGAACGTTTGATTTCAGGTTGCGGGTTCGCGGTGGGCAGCAGTCAGTCTCCGGTTATCAGTATTCAGACTTCGCCTTTAACCGAGAACCGATAGCCGGTGACTGACGGCTGAATCAGAAATCGGAAGTCCTCAAAATGATGAAGCCGGACGCCGACACCGAGCACGTGGATTTGCTGCTCGCGCTGTCGCTGGCCTTCGGGGCGGCCGAAGGGGCGGACGACGCGGAAGCGGCCGCGTCACGGCGCTCGCTGTTCGCGGCGCTCGAACCGTCGCTGAGGCAGGCCGTCGAGCGGCGCGCCGAGTGGCACGCGCGGCTGCCGCCGCCGAAGCAGGGCGACTGGCTGGCCTTCGTCCTCGGCCGCGCGCGCGCCGACGGGCGCCGCGCGCGGCTCGACGAGCGCATATACCCATCGCACGTCGCCGAAGCCCTGCGCGCCGAGCCGCCGCGGGTGCGCGCGCTCGTCACGCGCCACCTCCCCTTCGCGCTCGCGCCGGCGGTCGCCGCCGAGCTGGGCGTCGAAGAAGCGGGCGACGACGCGGCCGAGGCCGCGGGGCACGCGCCCGCGCCCGAAGTCGTCGAGGTGGTGCGGCGCGAGTTCCTCTCGCGCTTCGTCTCGGCCTCCGACTTGCCGGCGCAGACGCCTTTGGAGTTGCTCACGGGCGCGGAGCTGGCGCGGCTGGTGCGCCTGCTCGGCGTGCGCGAGACGGCCGTCGCGTGCCGCGGCATCGAGGCGGTCGAGGCGGTGGCCTCGTTCCTGCGCCGCTTCGCGCCCGAGGACGCCCGCGCCGTCGCCGCGCACATGCGTTCGCTCTCCGAGGTGGACGGGCGGCGCGTCGCCTTCGCCGAACAGGTGGTGAGGGAGGCTCTGCTCGGCGAGGAAGACCCGCGCGCGATGCTCGACCGCACGGGCCTGCGCCTGCTCGCCGTCGCGCTGGCCGGGCCGGACAACGGGCTGCGGCTGCGCTACACGGCGCAGAAGCTCCCGGTCGAGGCGGCGCGCTGGCTCGAAGAGTCCGCGCGCACCGTCGCCGCGCAGGCCGACGCGCAAGGCCCGGCCGCGCGCGAGCTGCTGCGCTCCATCGCCCGCGACACCGAGGCGCTCGCCGCCGGCCTCCAAAGAGGGAAAGGGAAGAACCGTGAAGCGTGAAGCGAAGTCGCGAGCCGCCGGCTCTGTCTTTGCCGACGACCAATGACTGACGGCTAAACCGACTCGCTACTCGCCGGCTTTAGCGATTGACGATTGACGAGTCACGGCTTTTAAACCCATGTCCGAAGACGGCAACATCATCAAGCGCGGGGCGGCGGCGGTCGTCGAGGCGCGCGGCGTCGTGAAGCGGCCGGTCGTCGAGGCTCTGGCCGAGGCCCGCCGCATCCGCGAGGAGGCCGAAGCCGAGGCGCGGGCTTTGCGCGAGGGCGCGGCGCGCGCCGCGCGCGAGTTGCGCGAGGCGGCCTATCAGGAGGGGCGCGAGGCGGCGCTCGCCGAGTTCGCGCAACTGCTGCTCGACGCGCGCGAGCGGCGCGACGCGGCCGTCTCCTCGGCCGAGCGCGACGTGCTGACGCTGGCCGTCAAGCTGGCCGAGAAGATCATCGGCCGCGAGGTCGAGCGCGACCCGGCCGCGCTCGCAGACATCGTCGCCGCCGCGCTGCGCCACGCGCGCCAGAGCGAGGCCCTGACCGTCCGCGTCAACCCGGCCGACCTGCCGGCCGTCGAAGCGCACCGCGCGCGCCTCGACCCGACGGGGCGCGCGCGCTTCCTCGACCTCGTCGCAGACCCGCGCGTCGGCCCCGGCGGCTGCGTCATCGAAAGCGAGTCTGGCACCGTCGACGCCCGGCTCGAAACTCAGCTCCGCGTCCTCGAACGCGCCCTCCTCGCCCGCGCCGCCGGCGACGGAGGATGAGAGAAATGCGGAATGCAGAATGCAGAACGAAGACGGACTCTTAGCTCATCATTCTGCACTCTGCGCTCTGCACTCCGCATTTAACTTATGCTCGACCTGACTGAGTACATTAACGCGGTGGATTGGCTCTCGCCGGTGGAGGTGCGGGGGCGCGTGACCGAGTTGGTGGGGCTTTTGATTCGCGCGGCGGTGCCGGGGGCGCGGGTGGGCGAGTTGTGTCTGATCCGTTCGCCGCGGCGGGCGCGGCCGCTGCGCGCGGAGGTGGTCGGCTTCCGCGGCAGCGAGGTCATCCTGATGCCGCTCGGCGACATTCAGGACGTGGCGATGGGGGCCGAGGTCGTCTCGACGGGCGCGTCGCTGAGGGTGCGCGTCGGCGAGGGGCTTTTGGGGCGCGTGCTCGACGGGCTGGGCGAGCCGGCCGACGGGCGCGGCGAGATCGAAGACGCGCAGGAGCGCGGCGTCGAGGCGCGGCCGCCCGACCCCTTGCGGCGGCGGCGCGTGCTGAAGCCTCTGATGACGGGCGTGCGCGCCATTGACTCGTGCCTGACGGTCGGCGAGGGGCAGCGCGTCGGCATCTACGCGGCGGCCGGCGTCGGCAAGTCCACGCTGCTCGGCATGCTCGCGCGCAACACCGAGGCCGACGTTAACGTCATCGCCCTCGTCGGCGAGCGCGGGCGCGAGGTGCGCGACTTCATCGAGCACGACCTCGGCGCCGACGGCCTCAAGCGCTCGGTCGTCGTCGTCGCCACCTCGGACGAGCCCTCGCTCGTGCGCCTCAAGGCGGCCTACGTGGCGACCACCGTCGCCGAGTATTTCCGCGACCGCGGCAAGCGCGTGCTGCTGATGATGGACTCGGTGACGCGGTTCGCGCGCGCGCTGCGCGAGGTGGGCTTGGCGGCGGGCGAGCCGCCGGCGCGCGCCGGCTTCCCGCCCTCGGTCTTCAGCGAACTGCCGAAGCTGCTGGAGCGCACGGGCAACTCCGACCGCGGCTCGATCACGGCCTTCTACACCGTGCTCGTCGAGGGCGACGACATGACCGAGCCCATCGCCGACGAGACGCGCTCCATCCTTGACGGCCACGTCGTGCTCTCGCGCGCGCTCGCGGCCGAGGGCCATTACCCGGCGATTGACGTGAACCAATCGGTCTCGCGCGTGATGCCGTCGGTGGCGGACGCGGCGCACGTCGAGGCGGCGCGCCGCCTGCGCGAGGTGCTCGCCACCTACGAGGCGCAGAAAGACCTCATCCTCATCGGGGCCTACAAGAAGGGGAGCGACCCGCGCACCGACTACGCCCTCTCCAAGCTCGAAGCCGTCCGCGCCTTCCTCCGTCAGGGCGTCCGCGAGAAGACGCCCGCGCCCGCCGCCGTCGGCCAACTGCAAAGAATGTTCTAAGGTTAAGCCCCCGCGCCGCCGTCCGGCCGAATCCTCCCCCGACGAGGTTATCGCCCGCGCGCGCGAAAAGTTTCCGCGGGGAAACATTTTGCGCGCGCGCCGGATAACCTTTGCGGAAGCGAAAATTTTCGACGGAGGGGCGTGATGGCACTGGCGGAGATCGGCGAGCGGATCGTGAACGCGGGTTTGGAGGCCGTGCAGAACGGCGTCGAGGCGGTGCGGCAGACCTTCTCGGCCGCCAACCAGCAAGTCAACAACCGGCCGGCCGACCAGAACGCCGTGCAGCTCATCAACGACCGCGCGGTCACGGCCTCGAACAACTCGGACCCGGCGACGCCCGTTGACGCGCCGGCGCAAACCTCCCTGCAACGCGACCTGCGCTTGGCCGTCACCCACTCGAACTTCCATCACGACCCGGCCGCCGCCCAGCAGAACGGCGGGGCCGCCGCCAACACGACCGAGACCGTCCTCGTCCAGACTCAGGAGGTCACGATCAGCCGCAGCTCGACGCCCGCGGCCGACCCCAACGCGCCGCCCATCGAGCGGCTCGTCTTCGACACGGGCGGCGGCGACGACAACGTGCGCGTCACCCGCGACCCGAACACGGGCGCGACCGTCATCACCGTCAACGGCGAGCGCCACACCGTCTCCTTCGCGCACGACAACGCGACCGGCGGGCAGGTCGCCACCGTGGACGGCCGGCAGTATCAACTCGCGCGCGACGACGTTAACAACCTGAAGATCCGCCTCGGCGACGGCAACGACCGCCTCGACGTGGGCAGCGGCGTCCGCATCAACCTGACGGTCGAGGGCGGCGCGGGCAACGACTGGATTCGCACCGGCGCGGGCGACGACCGCGTCGAGGGCGGCGCGGGCGACGACACCGTCTTCACCGGCGCGGGCCGCGACTACGTCAACGGCTCGCGCGGCAACGACCGCCTGCACGCCGGCAGCGGCCACGACACCGTCTACGGCGGCGACGGCGACGACTACCTGCAAGGCGACGCCGGCCACGACTACCTCGAAGGCGGGCGCGGCGGCGACCACATCCGCGGCGGCGCGGGCCGCGACGTGCTCTCGGGCGGCCTCGACGACGACACGCTCGAAGGCGGCGCGGACGCCGACCGCCTCTACGCCGGCGGCGGCGCCGACAGGCTGTACGGCGCGACCGTCGGCGACCGTCGCGCCAACCGCGCCGGCGACATCGCCTACGCGCAGGAGGGAGCCGACGAGGTCGCCGCCGGCACGCAAGTCGTCAACGTCGTCCTCGACGGCACGCCCGGCAGCCGCAGCCTCCGCATCGTCGGCTCGCCCGAGTTCGTCGAGCGCGTCGAGCAGGACATCGAGTTCCTGCGCTCGTCGCCCAACGGCCGCCAGATGCTCGAAGCCTTCGACGCCGCCTACGAACGCACGCGCTCGCCGCTTGCGTCTCTGCCTCTCGTGGGCGGCCTTTTCAACGACGGCAACACCGTCACGATTCAGGAGCTGGCCGAGGAGGACAACGGCTTCGCCGACTGGCCGCGCCGCACGCAGGGCGGGCCGCACCCGTTCCTCAACGCGGACGGCACGCCCGGCCCGTCCGACGATTCAGTCATCTCCTACAACACGCGGCTCAACCAGATTTACGACCCCGACCCCGCGAACGCCGCCGACCAGTGGAAGAATTTCGACCCCGTCGTCGTCCTCTTCCACGAGATGTCGCACGCCTACAACGTCGTGACGGGCACGTTCCAGCGCGGCACGTACAACGGCGGCGGCCCCGACAGCGGCTTCGTCCCGAACAACGAGCGGCAGGCCGTGGGGCTGCCCAACGGCGGCGTGCTCTTCGACAACGACTTCGACCCGGCGACCCCCGCCTCGCGCGACAACCCGCGCGCGCTCACCGAGAACGGGCTGCGCGAGGAGATGAACCGCCCGGCGAGGCCGACCTACGGCAACTCGTGAGGGGCTTGACGACCCGGCCCCGACAGCCGGAAGATGAACGCGCGGCCGCGCCGGCGGGCAACCGCCACGCGCCGCGCGTTCATCCGCATCTGCCGGGAGGTCTGAAGAGATGAGCACGTCTGCCACGGCCGCCGCCCTCGTCTGCGCCGCCGCGCTCACGCTGACCGCGGGCGGGGCCTGCGGCGCCTCGGGCGGCGCGAACGACGCCGCGAGCGCGAACCGCGCCCCGAACGCCGACCGCGCCGAGAACCGAACCATGAACGACAACTCGCGCCCGACCGACGCCGGGGCGAACCCGTCGGCGACGCCCGCCGGCACGCCT